>JBKHHL010000154.1:0-5984 GCA_046539175.1 Desulfosudaceae bacterium | reverse complement strand
CATAATTACATCCGGAACACCCCATACCCGGTCGGAACCGGGCCGGGGTTTAAAGAGGCGGTAATGGTCAGGCCCAGCACGTCCCGGGTCTGGATGGGATCGATGACGCCGTCGTCCCAGAGACGGGCGGTGCTGTAGTAGGCGCTGCCCCTGGCCTCGTACATGTCAATAATGGGTTTCTGAAAGGCCTCCAGTGCTTGGCCGGTCATGGGCTTTTTGCCTTCGGCCACCAGGCGGTCGTTCTTGACCGTGGCCAGCACCCCGGCCGCCTGTTGGCCGCCCATGACCGATATTTTGGCGTTGGGCCACATCCACAGGAAACGGGGATCATAAGCCCGGCCGCACATACCGTAGTTGCCGGCCCCGAAAGACCCGCCCACCACCAGGGTATGCTTGGGCACCTTGGCGCAGGAGACGGCGGTGACCATTTTGGCGCCGTCCTTGGCAATGCCGCCGGCCTCGTACTTTCTGCCCACCATGAAGCCGCTGATGTTCTGCAGAAACAGAAGGGGCACCTGGCGCTGGCAGCACAGTTCCACGAAATGGGCTCCCTTGAGGGCGCTTTCGGAAAAGAGGATGCCGTTGTTGCCGATAATGCCGACCGTGTATCCGTATAGGCGGGCAAACCCGCAGACCAGGGTGGTGCCGTATTTTTCTTTGAATTCGTGAAACTCGGACCCGTCCACCAGCCGGGCGATGATTTCCCGGATATCATACGGTGTCCGGGTATCCTTGGGCAGAATGCCGTAGATATCCTCGATATCATAGGCCGGCGGGACAATGGCGGCCGGGTGGTCCCGGCGGGATTTATAATTGATGTTTTCCAGGATATTGCGGGTGATGAGCAGGGCCTCTTCTTCATCTTCGGCGTAATGGTCGGATACCCCGGACTCCCTGGTATGGACCTCGGCGCCGCCCAGGTCATTGGGAGTGACTTCCTCGCCGGTGGCGGCCTTGACCAGGGGCGGACCGCCCAGGAAGATGGTGCCGTTGCCCTTGACAATAACAGTTTCGTCGGACATGGCCGGCACATAGGCGCCGCCGGCCGTGCAGGATCCCAGCACCACCGCGATCTGGGGAATGCCCAGGGCGGACAGGTTGGCCTGGTTGTAAAAAATCCGGCCGAAGTGCTCCTTGTCCGGGAACACTTCGTCCTGCATGGGCAAAAAGGCCCCGCCGGAATCCACCAGGTAGACGCAGGGCAGCCGGTTCTCCAGGGCGATCTCCTGGGCCCGGACATGTTTTTTCACGGTCAGGGGGAAATAGGTGCCGCCCTTGATGGTGGCGTCATTGGCCACGAAAAGACACTCCACCCCGTGGACCCGGCCGATGCCGGTGACGATGCCGGCGCCCGGCACCGGGTTATCATAGACTTCATGGGCGGCCAGGGCGGACAGCTCGACAAAGGCCGAGCCGGGATCGATAATCCGGTTGATCCGCTCCCGGGCCGGAAACTTGCCGCGGCTGGTGTGCCGGGCCACGGCCTCTTCACTGCCGCCGCGCTTGACAAGGGCCTGTTTCTCTTTCAGCTCCGCCGCCAGCCGGCGATTGTGCTCCCGGTTGGCGATGAATTCTTCCGATGAGGTATCGACTCTGGAAACAATCTGGTCCATCTGCCCCGCCTTTGTTTTGTCGTTAATGATATATTGACGCTATTTTACCAGAACCGGCGGATTTTGTCATCTGATTCAGATCATCTGTTGTTAGCATGTGAAATGTCCGGTTTTGATAGCAGATGAATTGTCCGCTATAGGCAGTATGGAATACAAAGAGGCAAAAATCCCTACCCCGTCATTCCGGCGAAAGCCGGAATCCAGATCTGAGCATAGCCCGAAATGCGATATAAAACGGTTTCCGGGGCACGCCAGTATTAAAACCACCATGGTTTACTTCTGATTTAACCTTGTCAAATCAACCAACACCCCATATAATCCCCATAATCAAAAAAATTCACCAACAAACAGGGGCGGGTTCAGTTCAACACGTTTTATCCATCATCCTTAAACGTTATTGAACGACTCCGGCTTCATCGCAGCACAATAAAAACGAAAACCCAACCTCTGTTTTGTCAACGGATGACGGATAAAACGCTATTTGTTATGCTGAAAGGAGTAGAGTTTAATGATCATCCTTGACGACAAAAAACTGATAGAAACTAAATTCAAAGATGAACAGGAAATTGAGGATTTGGTCATTGCCAATTCTGAGCACTTCTTTGGCCCATCATCGGTATTTATTCCAAAGGCAAAAATCAAGACCACGGATGGTTTTGGTACCATTCCAGATGGGTTCGCCGTCGACCTTGCATCCCGTATTTGGTATGTCGTTGAAGCCGAGCTTGGTCATCATAGTGTTTGGACTCACATTGCCCCCCAGGTAACCAAACAACTTCTTGCCGTTGCCCGTACTGAAACAAGACAATTGCTGACTGAAATTCTTGTTCAGATGGTAACCAACGAAGAAACTGTAAAAGAAAAATTTGAGGATGAGGGGATCAAAGAAATCGATATTCGTAAAGTGCTTGATGATATTTTTGACCAACCCCCGATTATTGGGATGCCTATCGACGAAGTTTCCTCTGATTTACGAGAGTGGGCCGAAACACTTAAAAATGATGTACGCCTCTGGATTGTTAAAAAGTACAATCAATTCGGTAATCCTGATGTAGTCGCTTATGACATACCAGAAGAATATAAACCTGCCCTTGATACAACAGATCGCAATACGAAACAAAAGTCCGGTATTCGTACCTATGATGTTTCTCTTTCAGATTTAGTGAATGAGGGGTTGCTTGCTGACGGCGACGAACTGTTCCTTAGCTATAAACCAAGAGGTGGCAAACGAAAAACATACAAAGGTACCTTGTCCGCGGATGGAAGTATAACAGTATTGGAACAAAATTATTCCAGTCTTTCCTATGCAGCATTGGCTTGCATTCAATCTGCTGGCTCCGACAGGAATACTGTGAATGGCTGGACTAGCTGGAAAACCAAAGATGGAAAAAATCTCGCACAGATTAGGACTGAATATCTTGATTCAAAAGAAAAAGAAGCAGAACAAAACGCCGCAGCCGACCCGGGGGGCTAGCGACTTTCCGGAAGCCCTTGGTTTTCGGGAAAACTTGGCTTCGACAACCTGCTCGGTTATATGCCCCGGTCGGCTGAGCTCCTCGTTATACCAATAATATACACATGAAAATGCAACTGACGGGAGTTTGAATGGAAAATGGGCAACTGAACTGGATCTCAAATTTTATCTGGGGCATCGCGGACGACGTTCTGCGCGACGTCTATGTACGGGGCAAGTACCGCGATGTGATTTTGCCCATGACGGTGATCCGCCGTCTTGATGCCTGTCTGGAGTTCACCAAGCAGGATGTGCTCAAGATGAGTGAGCAGCTTGACAAGGCGGGCGTGGCCAACAAGGTTGGCGCTTTGTCCAAGGCGGCTGGTCCGGACGCCAACAATGCTTTTTATAACGATTCGCCGTTTATGCTCCGCGACCTCCAGGCCCGCGCCAGGCAGCAGCAGCTAAAGGCCGACTTTGAGGCCTACCTGGACGGCTTTTCGCCCAATGTCCAGGAGATTCTTGACAAATTCAAATTCCGCAATCAGATTTCCACACTGATCGACGCCGACGCACTCGGCCCCCTCATTGAAAAATTCCTTGACCCGGACATCAATTTAAGCCCCCATCCCGTCCGTGACGCCGATGGCAACGTCCGCCTGCCCGGCCTTGACAACCACGCCATGGGCACCATCTTTGAGGAGTTGATCCGCCGCTTCAACGAGGAAAACAACGAGGAGGCCGGCGAACACTTTACGCCCCGCGACGTTGTCCGGCTGATGGCCAATCTGATTTTCTGGCCCATTGCCGACCATATTCAGTCCGCTACATACCGGGTCTACGACGGTGCCTGCGGCACCGGCGGCATGCTGACCGTGGCCGAAGATACACTCCGCGATCTTGCCAACAGCCGGGGCAAAGACGTCTCCATCCATCTGTTCGGCCAGGAGGTCAACCCCGAAACCTATGCCATCAGCAAGGCCGACCTGCTGCTCAAGGGTGAGGGGGCCGGCGCGGAAAACATGAAGTTCGGCTCCACCCTCTCCCGCGACGCTTTCCCCTCGGGCGAGTTTGACTTCATGCTCTCCAATCCGCCGTACGGCAAGAGCTGGAAGATGGACCTTGAGCGCATGGGCGGCAAGAGGGACATGGCCGACCACCGCTTTATCGTTCAGCATGACGGCGACGAGCTTTCGCTGGTCACCCGTTCCAGCGACGGCCAGCTTTTGTTTCTGGTCAATAAGCTGACCAAAATGGTTGACCCCACCGGCAAAAGTCCCCTTGGCAGCCGTATCGCCGAGGTCCACAACGGCTCGTCCCTGTTTACCGGCGACGCGGGTTCGGGCGAATCCAATATCCGGCGCTGGATTATCGAGAACGACTGGCTGGAAGCCATCATCGCGCTGCCGCTGAACATGTTTTACAACACCGGCATTGCCACCTACATCTGGGTGCTCACTAACGCCAAGCCGGAAAACCGCAAGGGCAAGGTCCAGCTCATCGACGCCACGCAGATATACCAGTCCCTGCGTAAGAACATGGGCGCGAAGAATTGCGAGCTTTCGGCCGGGCAGATCCGGCAGATCTGCGAGATGTTCCTGGCCTTTGAGGAAACAGAGCAGTCGAAAATTTTTTCAAATGAGGCCTTCGGTTATTGGAAGATTCGGGTTGAGCGGCCGCTGCGTCTGCATAGCCAGTTGACCCGCCAGGCGATTGGCGGACTTCGATATGCTTCCGGTGACGAGGACATTCGCCGGGACCTGCACGAGGAATTCGGCGACGCGATTTTCGATAATTTCTCCTCCGTGCGCAAGCAGGTGGAAAAGACCCTCCGGGACTGGGGCGGCAACGGCGATGAGGACTCCGGAGCGGACGAGGACAGCGATACGCCCAAGCGAACGGCTATTCCGGAGAAGAAACGCAAGAAGCTGCTCAAGCCCGACACCTGGAAGCGGGACAAGAAGCTATACGACGCTGCCCAGGCGCTTCGGGCCGAACTGGGCGAGGATGTGTTCACCGACCACAATATTTTTCGCGACGCTGTGGCTGATGCGCTGAAAAAACGGGGAATCAAGCTCTCTCCCGGTGAGCAGAAGATCGTTCTGAATGCCGTGAGCTGGCGGGTGGAGGATGCGCCTCCGGTGATCAAGAAAGTCTACAAAGCCGGCAAGGTCGAAGTCGATCCGCTCCACGGCCTGTACGCCAATCCCGTTGGCGACCCCGGCCTGGTGCTGGAATACGAACCCGATTCCGAGCTGCGGGACAGCGAGCAGGTGCCGCTTTTGGAAGAAGGCGGTATCAAGGCCTTTTTTAACAGGGAAGTCTTGCCGCACGTACCCGACGCCTGGATCGACGGATCCGCCACGAAGCTGGGCTACGAGATTTCCTTTACCCGACACTTTTACAAGCCGCCGGAGCTGCGGTCGCTGGAGGAGATCAAAGCTGATCTGCTTAAATTGCAGGAGGAAGGTGAAGGTTTGCTGGAAGAGATCGTGGGGGATTCTGAGGTATGAAATTCAACTCGAAAATTCATCATCGCCGATCTATCCGGTTGCAGGGGTATGATTATTCTCAGGCCGGCGCGTATTTTGTGACCATTTGTACCCAGAATCGGGAATGCCTGTTTGGCGATATCGCGGATGGGGAAATGCGGTTGAATGATGCGGGGCAAATGGTTCAGACCGTATGGGATGAAATCCCGGCACATTATCCAGGTATCGATATTGATGCATTCATCATCATGCCAAACCATATCCACGGTATCATCGTTCTCGTAGGGGCGGCCCCCTGTGGCCGCCCTGAATATCCGGGCAATTCCGTAGGGGCAGGCCCCCGTGGCCGCCCTGCCCCCCATGCCTGCCCTAAACAGGACCAATCACAGGGGGATGGGCAACCACGGGATGGGCAACCACGGGGGG
>JBKHHL010000153.1:0-6059 GCA_046539175.1 Desulfosudaceae bacterium | reverse complement strand
TCGGAGGCTGACGAAGAAGAGCTATCGGAGGCTGACGAGGCAGCCACTCAGAAAGCGGACGTACCTGACGCGGCTTCGGCCGAGGTTGCCGCGGCGGAGGAATCCCGGGACGCTGAAGTGGCCGACATTTTTGGAGACAAGGAAGAGAAGGTTTATACCGGAGAGCCCATTGCTCTGGATTTCTATAAAACAAATATTCGTAATGTCATCCGGATTATCCGGGACGTCAGCGGTCAGAACTTCGCGATTGACAAGGATGTCGACGGCAGTGTCACGCTGAGTTTCAACAACCCGGTGCCCTGGGACCAGGTTCTGGATCTGGTTCTGGAAATGAACGACCTGGGCGTGATAAAACAGGAGGGCATTCTGCGAATTGCCACCAAAGACACTATCCGGCGTCAAAAAGAGGCCGCCCGGGCTGAACTGGCCGCGGAGCAGGAGCTGAAAAAAACCGAGGAGGAGATGGCGCCCCTGATGACCGAATATTTCGCGGTCAGCTATTCCGATGCCAAGACCGATATTCTGCCCCATCTTGAGGACCTTTTGTCGGAAAGGGGACATGCCAAGGTGGACTCCCGCACCAACCAGGTCATCATGACTGATACGATGGAAAATATTGAGAAAGCCAAAAACATTATTGAAAAAATAGACCGGGTTACGCCGCAGGTCATGATCAAGGCCCGGGTGGTGGAAACTTCCACTAATTTTAGCCGGGAGTTTGGCACCGAGTGGGGCATGGACAATGATACGGGAAAGGAAAGCTCGGATCTGGGAGGCCGCTATGATTATAATGTGGCCATGAACAATCCCGCCGGAGGGACCACCAACACCCTGGGGGTCGATTTTTCCCGGATTGTGGGCACGCCCTTTTCCCTGGACGCCAAGCTGTCTTTAATGGAAACCAAAGGCCAGGTGAAAATTATTTCCAGCCCGCGGGTTGTCACCCTGGACAATAAGAAAGCGACTATTTCCCAGGGCCAGGAGATTCCCTATACTTCCTCTGCCGGCGATAATATCGAGACTGAATTCGAAGATGCTGAGCTTAAGCTGGAGGTGACTCCTCACGTCACCCCGGACAACCGCATTTCCATGAAGATTTTTATCCAGGAAAAAGAAGTTGGGGAAGTGAGGATCCCCGGCGGAGAACCGCCGCTGAACACCAAGGAAGCCGAGACGGAACTGCTGGTTAATGATAGCGATACCATCGTGATCGGTGGTATTATTCAGGAGACGGAACGCGACAGTGAAGGCGGCGTGCCTTACCTGAAAGACATCCCGCTGCTGGGGCACCTGTTTAAGACCTCCAGCCGGACCAACGAAAAGTCTGAACTGCTGATTTTTATTACCCCCACCGTGGTCAGGCTTGATTAAAATTCTGGCCAAAACAGGCCGGCCTGGTTTGGTAGGCAGATAATAAAAATAAAAAGACGTAAATAGAAATCGCCCGCGGCTTTATGAGGCCGCGGGCGATTTTTTTGTTTCTCAGAAGCTACGTTAGGCGTGATTTCTGATTTCTCAGAATTTCACGTACGGCCCTCCCCCAGAAAGCAACCTCTTGGTTTTACTTAACACTTAATCACTTAAAACTTAACACAGCCTGTAAAAAAATTTTTTACAGGTTCTTCAGAAACAGGAGCGGTCTTTATCGGGACAGCAGTTTTCGTTCTTGCAGCGCCTTTTCTTTCAACTCCTCATCCCCGTCTTCGTCCGCCAGCAAAAGGCATTGCCCGAAAGCCCGCCGGGCCGCTTCTGTCTTACCGCGGGCGGCCTGAGCCCGGCCCAGGTCAAAATAAAAAACTGCTACCCGGGGAGCTTCTTCCACGGCTTTTTCAATTTGGCGCACAGCCTTTTCCAGGTTGCCTTGTTCCAGCTCGGTCTTTCCCAGCCAGTGCCGGGCGTAAAAATAATCCGGTTTTAAGTCCAGGGCCTCCCGGAAACAGCGGGCGGCCTGGTCATATTCTTTTTTATGAAAATAGGCCTGGCCCAATATAAAATTTGGAAAATGGGGAGTGGCGTAAGCATAATCTTCAATAATTGGTTGCAGAGTCTCAATGGCCATATCCCACTCTTCTTTGTGCATGTAAACAACGCCCAGATTGTTTCTGGCGGCGGCAAAATCGGAATTAAGCTCCAGAGCTTTCTGGTATTCTTCAATGGCCTGGTCATATTTTTTCTTGTTGTAAAAGAAAATGCCCAGGTCATAATGAACATGCGCGTCCTTGGGGTTCATTTCCCGGGCCTTTATGAGCTCCCGGTAGGCCTGGTTGTACTTGCCTTCCGCCAGAAAGGCCTCGCCCAGTTTTCTTTGTCTCAAGGCCTTATCTTCTTTGTTCGTTTTATTGGAAGCGCAGGCTACCGACAAGGCGGCCACCAGCAACACCATCAAGACAATTTTTAATTTCATTGGTTCACCTTTTCTAAAGCCAGACAGGCGGCTATTTCGGTTGCGGTCTGTTCGACGAATTTTTTCAGCAGTCCCGGATCAGACGGGGCTGCTCCATCAGTCGCTACCAGTTGCGGACGGTTGACCAGGTTTTCATCGGGAACGACATCATATTCCGGGGGAAAACTGTTGTCAAAATACATCTGCTGAAAATTGGAAAATTTAAGGGCGTGGGCGGTGGAATCCAGGATGGCGGTTTCATCGGCGGTCACCAGGCCCTGCCGGCGGGCGGCTACCAGACCGGCCAGGCATTCCCCGCCGTGGGTACAGGCGATGTTGCCGTGATTATTGGCTATTAATTGCCAGTCCATAATCTGCTGTTCCGCCACATCCGTCACAAACACCCGCCGGCGGCCGGCGGCCTGATCATACTGCCCGGCCAGGTGGATAACCCGGGGCATGGAGACCGGGTTGCCGATCATGGCCGCCTGGGCCACGCTGGACTCTACCGCCATGGGCGCGAAATGCCGTTTGCCGGGATCATCCTCCCGGTAATACCGGGCCACGGGATTAGCGTGCACTGATTGGACCCCGATGATTTTCGGCAGCCGGGTGATGATGCCGGCCCGGAAAAATTTCAAAAAACCGTTCATAACGGCCGCGATATTGCCGGCATTGCCGATGGGCACGATAACTACCTTGCCATTCAAATCATAAGAAAAATCCTGCGCTATTTCATAGGAGTAGGACTCCTGGCCGAGAATGCGCCAGGCGTTTTTAGAGTTGAGCAGGGCCACGTTGTAGTTGTCGGACAGTTCTTCAACCACTTTCATGCAGTCATCAAATACCCCGGGAATTTCAAAAACCATGGCGCCGTTACCCAGGGGCTGGGAAAGCTGCTGGGGCGTTACCTTGTGCTGCGGCAGCAGGACCGCCAGCTTGATGCGCGGTTTCAAATAGGCCGCGTACAGGGCGGCCGAAGCTGAAGTATCCCCGGTAGAGGCGCAGACGGCCAGGACATCAGCCACCCGGCCGCTTTTAATGAGGTAATTAAGACAGGAAAAGGCGCTGGCCATGCCCCGGTCTTTGAAGGAGGCGCTGGGGTTCTGGCCGTCGTTCTTGAAGAAAAATCGGGCCCCGGCTCGTTCCTGCAGGGCGGCGCTGGCCTCAATCACCGGAGTGCGGCCTTCGCCCAGCCAGACCACGTCTTCTAAAGGGATTTCCGGCCCGATAAATTCATGAAAGAGGTAAACCCCTTTTAACGCCGGTAAATTGAGGCTTTTGCGGAAATCGAAAATTTTACGCCACAATTCTCCGGAAAATTCCTTTTTTTTATCAAAGAAAGCGTCCTCGATCAGCAGCACACTGCCGCAGGCCGGGCAGGTGTACAGCAGACGGTCAATACCATAGGTGTGGCTACAGCCCAGACACTTGTAAAACATCTGCCCCGGCTGGTGGCCGGGAACGAGGCGCTCTCTGATGTCTTTGGGAAAATCGTTCAGGTTCATGATTTTATGGCCGTCAAGTTTTGCATGTATGGCTGTAAGGCTTCCGGAATGGCAATCGTTCCGTCCGACCGCTGATAATTTTCCAGCAGGGCCGCCAGAGTGCGGCCCACGGCCAGACCGGAGCCGTTTAAGGTGTGGGCGAATTCAGTGCCTTTCCGGCCCTCCCGTTTAAAACGAATGCCGGCCCGACGAGCCTGAAAATCACCGAAATTGCTACAGGAGGAAATCTCCCGGTATTTGTTCTGGGCCGGAAACCAGACTTCGATGTCATAGGTTTTCAGGGATGAAAAACCCAGGTCACCGGTGCACAGGGTGATAACCCGGTAAGGGAGTTCCAGGCGTCGCAAAACAGACTCGGCGTCGTTCAGCAGTTTTTCCAGTTCAGCAGCGGAGTTTTCCGGCAAGGTGAATTTAACCAGCTCCACCTTGTTGAACTGATGCTGACGGATGAGGCCCTTGGTGTCTTTGCCGTAGGAACCGGCTTCCGAGCGGAAACAGGGGGTAAAGGCCGCGTACTTGATAGGCATATCCCCGGCTGCCAGGATCTCATCCTGGTATATGTTGGTTACCGGAACTTCCGCGGTGGGAATCAGATAGTAATCCCAGTTTTCCAGTTTGAACAGATCGTCTTCAAATTTAGGCAGCTGGCCGGTGCCGGTCATGGATCGGCTGTTAACGATAAAAGGCGGCAGGCATTCAGTATAGCCGTGTTCCGAAGTATGGATATCCAGCATGAAATTGATCAGAGCCCGTTCCAGCCTGGCTCCGGCACCGGTATACAGGGGAAATCTCGCTCCGGTAATTTTGGCCGCCCGGGTAAAATCCAGTATTCCCAGGTCCTCGCCCAGATCCCAGTGCGCGGCCGGTTCAAAAGGAAACTCCGGCGGTCGGCCGTATTCATGGATAACCGGGTTGTCGGTTTCATCGCGGCCGTATGGTACCGAGGCGTCGGGAAGATTGGGGATCTGAAGTAGAATATCGCTTATTTTGGTATCGGTTTCGGACAGTTGTTCGTCCAGTTGCTTGATCCGGGCGGAAACAGCGCGCATTTCTTCAATCGGGCCGTCAGCATTTTCTCCGTTTTTTTTCATGGTGGCGATGGCGTCCGAGGCGACATTCCGCTGGTGCCGAAGGGTCTCGGCTTCAGCCAGCAGATCACGCCGTCTCAGGTCATATTGTATAAAAGAATCAGCAAGTTCTGCCTGATCGCCGCGCGCTTCCAGGGCGGTTTTTACCGCCTGCGGATTTTGTCTGACAAATTTGATGTCCAGCATTATAATTTCCCGCCAAATATTAAAAGTCACCGGAGGCAACTGACCTCGTCTCCGGGGAAGCGATTATTTAAAACAAGAGGTGGTGCTGAAAAAACCGGGATCCGCCTCATGTCCGGTTTGTTCATGTCCTGGTCGCCTTTTATCCTTCGGGAGTCCACCCGGAAACGAGGTAATGAAATACCATGGAGCCGGGTTTTAGTCAATAATTATTATCAGGTTGACTTTATTGTATTTTATTATTATATTATAAACCAAACAATAAAAAAGGGACGATAGCAAACCGTCCGGCAAATCGAGGAAAGAGATGAACGAAATTAATGAAGAAAAGCTTGAAATCAGTAATGATATTGTAAAAAAACTGGAATCGTTTTCCGAAGATGATGTCTCCCGCAAAAGCCGGCAGATAGAAAAACGTCTGTTCGAGTTTGCCAATTTTATGGAAGCGCATGTAGTCCTGTTGTATATCAATAAAACAGGGGAAGTCGGCACCAGGCGGATAATCAATCATTGCTTTGCGCAGAACAAAATAGTGGTTATTCCATTTATGGACGCCAAAGGGAAAAAACCCAATCTGCTTAAAATAAGCAATCTTAAAACCGATATCATCAACACCGAACAGGGCCCCATGCCTGATCCCGCCCGTTGCCGGGTAGTCCCGGTTAACAGCATTGAGATAGCGGTAATTCCCGGTCTGGTTTATGATGAAAAAGGAGCCCGCATAGGCCTGGGTGGCGGTTATTATGAAAAATTGATTCCCAGGCTTCCGGCAACCACCCGCAAAGTTTCGCTGGCCTTTGAAGACCAGATCATTCAGCAGGTTCCCAAGGGCGCCATTGACCGGTACGTGGATATAATAATCACCGAGGAACGTATAATTTATAAAATATGATGGCT
>JBKHHL010000152.1:0-6081 GCA_046539175.1 Desulfosudaceae bacterium | reverse complement strand
GGAAAAGGCCGCCACCTATATCCAGAGTTCTTCAGAGGTGGAAGATTTTACCTTGAAAAAGGACCTGGTGCGGGCCTGCGCCGAGGGGTGGTGACCATCCTGGAGGAATTGGAGAGTGACTGGGTGGACGATCCCCTCATGGGGGAAAGCTTTCAGGTCGTGGTCAAGGCCGAAGTGACCCCGGACCTGGAGTCCGCGGCGGCGAACCCGGCCGGGCAGTCCGACTGGGCCGACGATCCCACCGCGCCCCTGACCGTCCGCCTGACCAGTCCCGACCAGTCCTACCGGGCCGGGGAGGAGTTCTCCTTTTTCCTCAAGGGCAACAAGCCCTTTTTCGCCCGGGTGGTGTATAAAGACAGCCAGGACAATTTGGTCCAGATCCTGCCCAACCCCTATCGCCGGGAGACCTATTTCCAGGGCGGCACCATCTACCGCCTGCCCTCGGGCAAGGATCAGTATACCTTCACGGTGGTGCCGCCGTTCGGCGAAGAAACCGTTACCGTCTACGCCTCCACCCGCCCCCTGGGGGAGGTGCAGCGCCAGACCCGGGGACCGGTCTATCAGCTGAACGACAACACCGACCAGGTGGCCAGAAAGACCCGCGGGATCAAAATTGAATCCGCGGCCGCCGACCAGGACAGCGGCGCGGCCGCCGGCGCGGCCGAGTTCTACGAGACCTCGCTGACCATCCGCACCATCTCCGCCGCGCAATGAGCCGGTACCCGGCAGGTGGCGGATTTTGCCGCCCCCCGGAAAGCCTCCCTGCACGCCCTGGTGGTCGACATCAACGAGTTCAAGAACTCCAGCCTTCGGCTCAACTATCCGGTGGCCGACGCCGGACTCTTTGCCGATACCCTGGCCCGGGGCGCCAAAGGGCTTTTCAAGACGGTGGACATCCGCCAACGAGTCACCCCGGCCGAAACCACCAGCGCCGCCATCCTGGACGAGCTTGCCAGCATGAAGTCCCTGCGGCCGGAGGACCTGTTCGTCTTTTACATCGCCAGTCACGGCACCGTGGACGACGGCCAGTATTTTCTGATCACTTCCAAAGTCGGATCCCTGCGCACGGAAAGGCTCAAGACCGACGCTCTCCCCCAGGATCTGCTCACCGCGGCCATTGCCAATATCCCGGCCACCAAGAAGCTGATTATAATCGATACCTGCAACGCCGGCGCCCTGGGTGAGGCCATCCAGGTGGCGGTGATGACCCGCGGTCTGAGCGAGGACACGGCCCTGAAGATACTGATCCGCGCGGTGGGCTCGACCATCCTGTCTGCCTCCACCTCCCGGCAGGAAGCCCTGGAAGGATACCAGGGGCACGGCCTGTTCACCTATGTCCTGGCCGAGGGGCTGAGCGGCAAGGCTGATCCGGGCGGTACCGGCTACGTCAAGACGACCGCCCTGGACGATTACTTTGAAACGCTCAATTTGGGACACATTGATTTTCATAATCAGTATTCGTCTGTTTTTTATAGATTCTTCAGGCCAAGGTCAGCTCCAGTTTATGCCGGCGTTTTTCCCAGTCCGGCATGTGTTTTTCCAGCAGGCGATAAAAGGCGGCGTCGTGCTGCCGATGTACCAGGTGGCAGAGTTCATGGGTGATGACGTATTCGATGCAGCTTTTGGGCGCCCGGATCAGGTCCAGGTTCAGGGTGAGGGTGCCTTTGGCCGAGAGGCTGCCCCACCTGGTTTTCATTTTCCGTATCTTCAGCCGGGGTGGTTTTGCTCCTGACCTGGCAAAAGGCGGGAGGTGGTCATCCAGGATCGCCGGGAACCAGGTTCCGGCTTTTGCCCTGTACCATTGTTCCATCATTCGCCTCACCTTGTCCGGGGAAGTATCACCATTGATCATGACCTGAAAATATCCTTGTTTCAGCTTGACCATGTTTTGTCCGGTCTTTCTGATTTTTAAGCGGTAACGCCTCCCCAGGTAGAGATGGCTTTCGCCGCCCACGTATCGGCGGGGAGGGGTGCGGGGATCAAATTGTTCAAAATAATTCAACTGCCGGATAATCCAGCGGGCGCGTTTTTTCACTTTGGTTTTGACCGCCTCGATGCTCGCGTCCAACGGCACCCTGACCACCACCCTTTTGTCCGGATGGACGGCAATCTCCAGGGTCTTGCGTCGGGCCGGCAGCAGTTCAAAGAAAATTCGTTTGCTGCCGTAATCAATGAAATCAGATTGGTCTGTCATGAGGGCATCCGGTTTCTGGCCAGCTTCATGGATTGTTCGATGATTGCGTCCATCTGCTCGGTTGACAGGTTGATCCCCCGTTTACCCCGGATTTCGTCATACAGATAATCGTCAATATCATCGATAGCCTTATTCTGGGCGTCATCATCCTCCCAGAAGTTCACTTTCCAGTTGCCCGAGATGATGTCATAGATGGCCAGGGCCATGTCGGCCGCAATTTCCCGGATCGCGGCCTCCTCTGCCTGGTGTTCCTGCGCAAAAGGCTTTAAAATACCATAAAAAGCCAGGACATCGTCATTTCCGGCCAGTTTTTCCGGCACATCGTCCCGCTGCCGGCGGACAACCTTCTCCCGAATCTCCTGGACGGTGTTGAGATATTCCAGGTCGGTCATGCGCTTGGCCCGAAAGTCGTCAATGGCTTTTTGAATCAACTTGGAAAATTTTTCGTAAAAGGCCGGGTCTTCGGCCATCTTTTCGGTCAGGGTGCGTTTGGTGGCAAAGGCGATGGCATCGGCCCGGGCGGCAGTGGTCTGGGCGGTGTAAACCCCTTGTTCTTCTTTTACCCGGTTGAATTTTTCATCGTCAAAAATACTGACCGGCTCGTTTAATTGATACACCGTGCTGGCCTGGATATGGGTGTCCAGGAGTTTTTTAATCTTCGGCTCATAATCGCGGTAATCAATGGATTCCGCGTAGCGGTGTTTGACGGCGGCTTTCAGATTCTGAAACCGTTTCAGGTCGTCCTTGTACCGGTTTAAAGCGTCATCCGGCGTCTCCATTAGAAACTGTTCGGACGACAGCGCCATGGCCAGGGTTTTGCTGTATTCATACAGGCGCTGATAAAATTCATCCCGCAGCTCGTCATCACCCAGCAGCTGCTCATAGGCTTCTTCGTCCTGCTGATTGCCGACCTCTTTGAACAGGTCCCAGAGATCGGAATACCGTTGCGGCAGCCGCTCCACCTCAACCTGAATCGAGGTCAGGGTGCCTTCCAGGTCTTTTTCGTCAAAATCCGCCAGCCCGGCATCGGCATACATGGTCAGGGCCTTGTCCAGATCCCCCAGGATACTGACATAATCCACGATAAAACCGTGTTCCTTGCCCTCGTAAAGCCGGTTGACCCGGGCAATGGCCTGCAGCAGGGTATGCTCTCTGAGCGAGCGGCAGAGATACATGACCGTGTTTCTCGGCGCGTCAAAACCGGTCAGCAGCTTGGAGACCACAATCAGTATTTCCGGGGCATCCCCGTATAAAAACTGGTTGGTAATCTGCTTGTTGTACTCCTCCTCCCCGCCGTACCGCTTCATCATCTTGTCCCAGAAGGCGGCCACCTCCTCATTGGGGCCTGCTTCCACCTCCTCGTATCCCTCCCGGCTGTCCGGCGGAGAAATAATAATCTCTGAAGAGACGAAACCGATTTCATCCAGGTATTTCTGGTACTTGATGGCCGCTGCCTTGCTGGGCGCCACCAGCTGGGCTTTAAACGGCGTCTTTTTCTGCCAGTTGGCCCGAAAATGTTCGCTGATGTCAAAGGCCCGCATATAAATCACCTGGTCGGCCTTGTTCAGCATTTCGGCCCGGGCATACTTGCGTTTCAGGTCCGCCTGCTGTTCCTTGGTCAAGCCCTGCGTATGCCGGTCAAACCACCGGTCAATGGCCTTTTTGTTCTGCTCCATCTCCACGTGCCGGCCCTCATACAGCAGCGGCACCACCGCCTTGTCTTTTACCGCCTGCTGAATGGAGTAGTGGGGCTCGATCAGGCGGCCGAATTTGGCAAAGTTGTTTTTCTCTTTTTTCATCAGCGGTGTGCCGGTAAAGCCCAGGTAACAGGCCCGGGGAAACATGGTGCGCATTCGGGCCCAGAAAGCGCCAAAAGTGGTACGGTGGCTTTCATCCACCAGCAGAAAGATATCCGGCGAGTCGTCCTGCATTTTTTTAATCTTGAGGGCCTTGTCAAACTTGTGAATCAGGGTGGTGATAATGCCGGCCTGTCTTTCGACGATCAGCTCCAGCAGCTCCCGGCCGGTTTTGGCCCGATGCGGATCCAGCCCGCAGGCGGTAAAGGTGTTTTTGAGCTGTTTGTCCAGGTCAATCCTGTCGGTCACCAGAACAATGCGCGGATTGGCCATGTCCGCGTCCAGGGCCAGGTTCCGGGCCAGCCAGATCATGGTCAATGATTTGCCCGACCCTTGCGTATGCCAGATAATGCCGCCCCGGCGCTGCTCTTTCTGATCCCGCAGTTTAACCCGGTCCAGGGTGGATTTGACCACGAAATACTGCTGGTAGCGGGCGATTTTTTTGACGCCCCCTTCAAAAATCGTAAACCGGAAAGCCATCTCCAGCAGGCGTTCCGGCCGGCAAAGACTGTAAATGGCCCGGTCCTGCCCGGTCACCAGCCGCTTTCCGCCGGCTGCCAGAGAATCGAAAAATTTGCGGGCCGCGGCCATGTCTCCGGAAAACAGGGCTTCTTTATTCGCGGCTGTCAGGGGGGTGTTAATGCCGGCGGCGACTTCTTCTTCCGTATCCATCCGCTCCTGCCAGGTGCTCCAGAATTTTTTTTGTGTCCCGGCGGTGGCATACCGGGCCGTGTTTTTGTTGACCGCCATGACCAGCTGTACAAAGGCAAACAGCCGCGGGATGTATTCTTCCCCCTGGTTGCGGATACACTGGGAAATGGCCTGCTCCACCTCCACCCGCGGGGATTTGCATTCCAACACTCCAAAGGGGATGCCGTTGACAAACAAAACAATATCCGGCCGCGCCTTGTCTGTACTGCGGGTCCGCTCCACGGAAAATTCCGCGGTCACATGGAAACGGTTGTTGGCCGGTGTCTGCCAGTCGATATAGCGCAGGGTAAAACTCTTTACATCCCCTTCCACCGCCTGTTCCAGGGCTGTGCCCAGGGTCAGCAGGTCATAGGCCGTTTCATTGGTCTTGTGCAGTCCGTCCCAGGACAGGTTTTTCAGCTTCTGCACGGCGGACTGAATGTTTTCTTCGGAAAACAGATACTCCCCGCCCTTGTACTGAATGCGGTTGATGGCCTTGAGCGAGTCCCGCAATATCTCTTCCAGAATCACGTTTCCCGGCCGGCCGCCCCGCTCGGCCAGGGCCTGTTTGGGGGAAAGACAGGTAAACCCCAGATTGATAAGCTGCTGCAAAGCCGGAATCTGGGAAAGATATTTTTCGTTAAACCGGAAGCCGTTGGTGTGATAGGTTTCTGTAGACTCGCTCATATTAAGCCTTTTGCGTATTGAATTATACAGCTACGCGTAACAAGGGCGGTCCTGTGCGCCCGCCCAGCTGGGTGGCTGAATAGCAGTAAATTTTTTTCGTTGACATGAAGATCGCGCTTGCCCATTATCTGGTTGAGTTTTCCGCCAAGCGGCGTTGAACCAATCGAGGTTTCGGCCTGCTGAACCAGCGTAGCGAATCAGCGGCCTTTTTCTATTCTTTCCATTTTCCCGTCATGCTTTTACCCGCCATTGGCCGGTGAGAAGTTTTTGCATCAGGCCGCGTTTTTGTTTTTGAAGGGCGGTGAGCTTGTTACGCAGTAAAGCAAGTTCCGCGTCGCAGGTTTTTAAAATCTGGGCAATTGCCTTTTGTTCTTCAATATCGGGAATGGTGACTTTGATTTCTCTGAAGTGACGAAACTTCAGGTTCCAGGTATCGGAGGTCAGGCCTTGGGAGTATCGATAGAAGAGATGGATAGTTTTGGGCAGCTTGAACAAATAGGCCATGAACTCGCCATCCACGCCTTTTTTAGGCGTGGCTATCGTATAGGCGGGGCTGACGATGCCTTCATGGGGAGAGAGAGCGGATACCCCCTGCCACATGCGCATGGTGTTGTAGCCGATGTCACCGGGACGGATGCGCAGGTATTTTGATTT
>JBKHHL010000151.1:0-6099 GCA_046539175.1 Desulfosudaceae bacterium | reverse complement strand
CTAGCCCTTAAAAATTTTATAAGGAAGGAAGAGAGCCATGAAATTACTCAAAACAACCGCCTGGGGCATCGCTTTGTCCCTCCTGTTGTGCATGTCTGCCAACCTGGCTTTTGCCAACGAGTCCTCGGTGAAGATAGAGGCCGTGGACAAGGTGGAAAAAGGCCGGGAAGTAAAGATCATGATCCATGTCTCACACGACGGCAACAACTTTATTCACCACTCCGATCTGGTATTGGTCAGGATAAACGGAGAAGAAGTAAAGAGGTGGGAATTCGGATATTTCAGCAACCCCCCGGCGGAAGAATTTAGCAAGGAAATCACTTATAGCGCGGATCAAAAACTGGAAATCGAGGCCAAGGCCTATTGCAATATACACGGCAGCGACAACACCGCCCGGAAAACTATAGATATTATTCCCCAGCAAACTGAAAATTAATTTCAAAGAGCATGGGCCTGCTGCCGTCAATTTTCCACAACCAATAAACAGTTTGGCAGCACAGGCATGGAGGAAACTGCATGATCCTTTTCTTCGGCATTCTAAATTTAATTCTGTTGTTATGGCAGTTAGCTACCGGACTACACGTGATAAAGATATCCTACAAGACACACCGAAAAACCGGTATAGCCCTTGTAATAAGCGCCCTGATCCACGCAGGGCTTGCCTTGTTGGCTTAAATGGATACTTATAGTATCAGCTGCCAAAATCTTTCCAGGGATATCAATACAGCCTTGCAGGCCTCGGTATTGATATCCCGGATTGTATGGTTTTGAATGTTATTGCCGGTATCAATGACAATCAACTCCTGTGATATCGGGATCTGAGCGTCCTGGGGATGATGACGTCACCAGCATTCTTATGACCGGCCTGTCGGACAAGGCTCTCTGACCATGAACCAGATCAAAGGTGCGTCAGGGGCCACCCGGTATTCGCCACTCACGTAAAAACCGTGCCGCCGGTACAAGGGCAGATTCTTTTCATTGGAACACTCCAGGTAAGCCGGCCTTTGATCCCGGTCGCACCAGAGCAGGGTCTCCCGCAACAGCCGCGAGCCGATACCCCGGCCCTGCCTGTCCCTGACCACGCCCAGGGCGTGCAGATAATAGTGGGTCTGAACCGGTCGCGCCCGATCCACATGCCGCAACAATCGTTCCGCCCGGACAATCATGGCCGGCCCGTTTTTCCGGACCAGGTAACGACCGGTCCAGGCCAGGGCGTAAAAAAGGGGCGGAACCCAGGTGCTGACCCCGGGCGGCAGCCACAGGGCCGCGCCGGCGTGATCCGGCGTCACCCGGCTGAGTCCGCCAGAGGCGTAATATTTGCGAAAAACGGCTTTAAAATACCGGGGAATAAAGGAACGGTCCGGCTGAATATAATTCATGACCGGATCATCCTCAAAGGCCCGCCCCAGGATATCGGCCACCAGCTCGGCGTCTTTTGAGAAAACGGGCTGAAGCGTCATGGTATCAAACCGTTGCTGTAAAAAAAGAGCTTTCCGATGAAAACGGCCGAAATGAACCGGATGATGAGCCTGGTATCGGGGAACTTTTTACGAGACCTTTATCCATGCGGATTGTCCAATAACTTTTTGAGCTTGACCGGTCCGTCCTCAGAGGTCAGGGGTTTGACAATATAGCCTGAAATTCCCAGGGCGCGGCATTTATCAATAATGTTCTGATCAGACACGGAAGTACACATTACCACGGGCACCTCCTTATCTGTCAGGCGTATCTCCTTCAGGGCCTCATAACCCGAAGCCTGGGGCATAACGTAATCCATGAAAATAATATCCGGATTTTCTGTTTTATGCATCGCTACAGCCTCCTTGCCATTGGAAGCTTCCACGGTGTTTTCATACCCGATCTTTTGTAAATATTTTTTTATGGCCATTCTGATGAAATTGGAATCATCCACGATTCCAATTTTTCCATTCCGGGGAATGCCTTTTTCTTCGGCAGCTGCCAGGGGAGCTTTTTCCTTATTAAGAATGTAATTGAAATAGAATCTTCCCGTGTCAGGGATGTGGATGGGTATGGATATTATTTCCCGGGCATTAACCAGCAGCGAGTCCATATTTTCAGTGTCGGTTATAAAATACGGGGGGGCGAATTCGATCCCCAAATTTCTGTGCGCCAGGTCATTGGTGGCATTGCCGATGACCGTATTGGCCCATTCAGCCAGGGCGCTCTGCATTTCTTCATTTATCTCATGATACTCCCTGCTATCCTCCAGCAGGTGCAGCCTTAACCTGTTGCCGATAGTCAGGGCGGTTTCAATATAATTATGCAAAAGGATAACCCCGTTGATTTTACCGCTGGTCCGCGCGGCCACGGCGTAGCCTTTAAAGCGGAAGTTCTCAACCTCATCCCGGAAGGGATCACCGTAAGAGGCATGAAGACCGCACATGTTTTTTAAATTTCTTATGGTCTCATCAATAAATGGCGCGATAGCCAGCATCTGAAGATCGGTTAACATAATTGATCTTTCTCCGGTTACGGAATTTTTTTAAAAGCGGGGGCAGTCTGTCAGGCTGAAAGATTTTATCAATCAAAATTTTATAATTATATCTTATATTTTAAAAAATTCAAAACAAAAAAGCTGGGGGATTAAAGGCTCCCGGGCCGGAAGGCCGGGTTGGTCACGATTAACAGCAGGATCTATTTCACCCCGATGAGCGGGATGAGCCGGCCCCACCCCCGGGGTCAGCCCCCGGGGCGTCGCGAAACCGGTAAGGAGATTCAGCCGGGTTCGTTGTTGTCGCCGGAATCCTGCTGCTTTTTCAAACGATGCCGCAGGGTATTACGGCTGATGCCCAGCAGAGCGGCCGCCTGGACCTGGTTGCCGCCGCAGACTTCCAGGGCTTTTTCAATCAGGACGGATTCAACCAGCTCGACGATCTCGCCATGGATATTCGGCCGGGACAGGCGCAGCAGCCGCGGCAGCAGCTCATCCAGCCGTTCCCTCAGGCAATCCAGCAACTGGTCGCCGTTCATTTCGTCCGTGGGCGGAGCGGTTTCTTCCTCGGGAATCATCAGGTTGTTTTCGGTGATGACATCACCGGCCGTCAGCAGGGTGGACCGGCGGACGCAGTTCTCAAGTTCACGCACATTGCCGGGCCAGGAGTAGGCCATCAGCTTATCAAGAGACGCTTCGGAAAAGTGGCACAGGGAACGGTTGTATTCGGCGCAGAAACGCATCAGAAAATAATCGGCCAGATGGGGAATGTCCTCCGGACGATCGCGCAACGGCGGCAGCTCCATGGTAATGACCTTGAGCCGCCAGTAAAGATCCTTGCGAAAGCGCCCTTCCTCGACTTCTTTTTCCAGGTTCTTGTTGGTCGCGGCCAGGACGCGCACATCCGTCCGGATGGGCCGGCTGCCGCCCACCCGTTCAATCTCGTTTTCCTGCAGGGCCCGCAACAGCTTCCCCTGCGAACCGGGCGCCATTTCACTGACCTCATCCAGGAACAGGGTGCCCTGGTCGCATCGCTCCAGCTTACCGATATAGGTCCGGTCCGCGCCGGTAAAAGCGCCCCGTTCATGGCCGAACAGTTCGCTTTCAAAAAGGGACTCGGGAATGGCGGCGCAGTTAATGGCGATAAACGGTTTCTCGCTGCGCCGGCTGTGATGATAAATGGCCCGGGCCACCAGCTCCTTGCCGGTGCCGCTCTCCCCGGTAATCAGAACCGGAACATCCCGGGGCGCCACCTGGCCGATCAGCTTGAAAATTTCCTGCATCTGCCGGCTGTGGCCGACGATCTGGATGGTATCAGCATCCCCAGGCGCCGGGGTCTCAGCCCCGGAGGACAGACGCACCTTTTTTTTCATCTGGCGGCTTACGGCCAGCGCCTCGGTGACGATGCGGGACAGGTCGGACCGATCAAACGGCTTGGTCAGGTAGTCATAGGCTCCCCGCTTCATGGTCTCGATAGCCAGATCGGTGGTGCCATAGGCGGTCATGAGAATGACGGGGGTTTTAACCTCGATTTCCTTGATCCGGGAAAGCATATCCAGCCCGTTGATATCAGGCATTTTATAATCCAGCAGGATCAGGTCAAAATCGCTCGCGGAGATGGCCTCCAGGGCCGCGCCGCTTGTCAGACAGCTCGTTACCTGGTAGCCCTTACGCTGAAAAAATCGCCCCAAAAAATGGACCAGGCCTTCATCGTCATCTATGATCAGTATCCGTTCCATCATTCCTGCCTGATATTTTGGAAATTTCCAGGGGCAAAAACAAAGAAAAGGTGGTCCCTTCATTTTTCTGGCTTACCACCTCCACCGTGCCTCCGTGACTCTGAATGGTATTTAACACAAGCGACAGGCCCAGTCCAGTGCCGGCGGCCTTGGTGGTGAAAAAAGGTTCGAAAATGGCGCTTATGCTTTCTTCGGAAATCCCGTGCCCGGAGTCCCGGATATCGACCCTGACACAGGGTGTTTTTTCGCCGGCATTGTCAAAACTGCCTGCCATCGCGGCAATGACCACCGTGCCATGATCAGGCAGCGCCTCCAGGGCGTTGACCAGCACGTTGATGAGGGCTTCGGCCAGCAGTTGCCGGTCGCCGAAAACCGGGGGCAGGTTTTCCGCCGCTGACACTTCAATGACGCACTCCTGGCGATTGGCCAGGGGCTTGACCATCAACAGCACGTCTTCGATCAGATCACTCACGTCAATTTCCGCGAAGACCAGCTGCCTTGGTCTGGCAAAATCAAGAAACCGGTTGATAGTCTTTTCCATGCGCTGAATCTGGCCCATGGCGATACCAAAGTCTTCCTGGTCGCTGGAGGACTGCTGCAACTGATCGTCGACCGATTCCAGAAAGAGCTTCAACGAAGTCAGGGGTGTCCTGATTTCATGGGCCACGGCCGCGCCCATGCGGCCGATGGCGGCGAACTTTTCCGATCGTTCCGCGATAAGCCGGGTTTTGCGCAGCTTGCTGTCTGTCTCCTTGAGCGCGGCTTCCCGCAGGATGACCTTTTCTTCGAGATTGCTCTGCCTTTCCTTCAGCCTGACCAGCATCTCTTCAAAAGAGCGGTAGAGCCGGCCGATTTCATTATTACGATCCACCTTGAGGGCGGCCCGACCGAAAGAAAGATCGGCTGATGGGAAGGACCAAGGATCAGTGGTTGAGTCAGGTGATGAATCGGGTGAGGAGTCAGACGAGGCATCCGGCGAAAACCGGGAGGTGGCCTCACTGACCGAACCGGCGTAACGACTCAGCCGCTGAATCGGCCGGATAATTTGACGGGAAACGATACCGGTCAGCATTAAAGCGCTGACCAGGCTTAAAAAGACGACCAGAGAAATGAGGTATTCCAGTTTCCGGGCGCTGGCAAAAGCTTCTTCGCGATCCTGCTCCACTACCACGTACCAGTCGGTTCCCTGGACATTCAGGGAAGTTCCCAGCACCTCTATACCGCGATAATCAAGGTAGGCCTTTTTGTTGTCCCGCTTTTTGAAAATATTTTGAAAACTGCCGGTGCGGGTAATGTTTTCGTTTAAAATACGGGAAGGATCTTTGTGGGCCAGGAAGCGCCCGTCCCGGTCCACCAGGTAACATTCCCCGGTTTTACCCAAAGAAACGTTAAGAATCGAAAAAACTATGCTGCTGGTACCGACCCGGGCGTAGACCGTTCCGGCCAGATGACCGTCATCGGCAAACACCGGCGCGGCAATGTAAAAAACCGACTCCTTGCCCCGGGGGGAATATCTGATCTCGGAGATATACAAGGATTCCCTGACCCGGTATATATCATTATCCCTTTCCCCGGGAACAATACGCCCGTCCCGGCTCCGGGCCACCACCCGTCCGTCCCGGGATAAAACGGTAAAATCGCGGTACATGCCGTATTGGTGGCGGACGTTATCCAGGTAAGGTTTGATCAGTTCCGGGTCCATGGACTTCAGCAGCGAAGATTCGGCAATCACCGTCATATCGGCCTGACGCTCTTCCAGCCAGCGCTCCATCAGGGCGATCTTATCAACCGCCACGTTCCGGAGTTGCTGCAGGACCATTTCAGCGATGGTATCCTTGGATATTTTCAGGGAAAACCAGCCCACGGCCATCAGCGGAGCCAGCGAAAGGACCAGGAAGATCAGCAGCA
>JBKHHL010000150.1:0-6110 GCA_046539175.1 Desulfosudaceae bacterium | reverse complement strand
TCTTGAACTTTTTACTTTGCCGTCCCAATTTGGACTTTTTACGAGACCGTCAATAATGATATGTACTCGTAAAAAGTCGAGATTTCCCTTATTGCGTCACCCCGGCGGAGGCCGGGGTCCAGTAAAATCAAATAGTTCTGGATTCCGGCATTCGCCGGAATGACGAGGTAGGAACTTTTTACGAAGCCATCAATAATTGTCGAAAAAATTCATGAAATATTCGGGATCAGGGTTTAATTTACCAGCAGGACAGACATGCCTTCGGTGCCATTGATAACTTTCTGGGCGATGCTTCCCAGGAGAAAATCCTTTATTCCGGACAAGCCCTGTTTGCCCAGAACGACCAGGTCATATTCACCTTTTTTGGCTTCCCGGATAATATCCCGGGCAATGCCCTTTTCCCGGACGATGACCCTTGTTTCAATGTTGCCGGCGTTAAAACCGTGCTGCACCAGAGTCTCTTTGGCTTTTTTCTGAGCCTGTTGGACGATTTCCTTTTTTTTGTCTTCCAGGCTGCAGAAAGAGGACTGCTGGGAAACAAAGTATGGGGTCAGCCCCGGTCCCTGCATGTTGCACATGGCTGCGGTGTCCAGCAAGACACTGAACAGTGTAACGCTCGCGTCCGGTTTTAAGTTGTTGCCGACAAAATCAACCGCTCTCAAGGCGTTGTCGGATTCATCCATTGCCACCAGAATTTTTTGGGACATGATCAAGCCTCCTGTTTATTTTTTGTAGAATACTCCTAATTTAAACTTATCCCAGCAAATTATCAAGGGCCATCATTATGACGAAACCGATCAGTACTCCATAAGTGGCCAGGCGGGACCTCCCCTGGGAATGGGTCTCCGGAATGATCTCGTCGCTGATGACAAACAGCATGGCTCCGGCGGCAAAAGCCAGAGCAAAGGGCAGGATGGGGTGAAAGATGGATACGACGCCTAAGCCCAGCAGGGCGCCGATCGGTTCCACCAGCCCGGTCAGGACGGCTATGCCCAGGGCTTTGGCGCGGCTGTAGCCCAGTCCCACCAGGGGCAGAGCCACGGCCAGTCCCTCGGGCATGTTTTGCAGGCCGATACCTATGGCCAGGCTGGTTCCGGCGCCGATGTCGCCGGTGCCGAACCCCACCCCCACCGCTATGCCTTCCGGAAAATTATGGATGGTAATGGCGATGATAAATAACCAGATCCGTCTCAGCCGCGAGGCAGGTCCCTCCCTGCCGGCGGTAAAATGCTCATGAGGCAGAGATTTATCAAGAACATCCAGAAAAATACCGCCGATAATGATACCAGCCGAGACAACCAGGACGCCGTAACCGGGCCATAGAAGATTGCCGTGCCTGATGCCGGGAACAATCAGGGAAAAGGAGGTGGCCGCCAGCATGACTCCGGCTGATCCGCCCAGCAGAGCATACAGCATTTGGCGCGGTATATCCCGCAGGAACAACACCGGCAGGGCGCCCGCGCCGGTAGCCAGTCCGGCCAGGACACTGGCCATAATTCCGTAAGTGAAGACTGTCATAAAGGCCTTGTTGTTAAGTTCTAACCCGGATATTCCATGAAATATCCGGGCCAACGGGGCCGGCTTCAATCCAGAGCCATTTGATTTTACTGGATCCCGGCCTCCGCCAGGACAGGCCCCGGCCTCCGCCGGGGTGACGCAATAAGGAAAATCCCGACTTTTACGACGTGATCATTATTAATATTTTACCAAATTTTTTCTGTGTACGGCAAGCCGGAAAACAAAGCCGGAAAAAAAGGTTTCCCATTATTGATAATTTGAGTAAAATTAAAACTAAGGTAATCTAAAAAAACAATTACTCAAGCGGGTAGAGGAGAAAAAAATGGCGGTAATAACCATCAATGGTGAATATGGTTCCCGTTCCCGGGAAGTGGGGCGGTGACAGCCGAACAACTGGGTTATGAATTTGTGGAAAGGCATTTACTGGCCGCTATCGCGGACAAACTGAACATTTCGGAAAGTGAAGCCGGGATATTCGGCAAAACCGGTGGTTCCCGTTTTCTTCGTTATATTGACCGCTATACCTGTTCCATCATCAAAAAAGTAGTGGATCATGAGTACGGCTGTCTGGATGATAAAAAATATTTTGAGGTAACCCGGGATCTGGTGCAAAATCTCTACCAGGAAGGCGAGGTGGTCATCCTGGGGTGGGGCAGTCAGTGTATCCTGGCGGGCAAGCCCGGGGCCTTTCACGTGCGGATTAAATGTGATGATTCCCAGAGAATTCAGAATGTCATCAAGGAGCGGGAAGTGACCGCTGAAAACGCCGAAAAAATAATAAAAAGGGAAGATGACGAGGACGTGGTTTACCTGAAGCATTATTTCGACCGGGACATTAACGATGCCCGGTTGTACGACCTGGTGCTTGACACCGGTCGGATTGAACCGGCCGAAGCCGCCCGGCGTATCCGCGACAATCTTGATAAGCAGTGAAGCAACCCGGTGATCCGGGCGCGTGTCCGGCTGTAAAGCGGTATTTGCCCGGGGGGATTAAAATGGATGAGACCACCAGAAAAAATCGTCTGGAAAAACTGATTGAACTGTTCAAGTCCTGGAAAGGCCCCACCCCGGATTATGACAATCCGGATTATTCCCGGTATTATCAGACCGAAGCCGAATACCAGGAAGAACAGCGCCAATGGCTGGAAAGCCGGCGCCGGCCAAAAGCGGATCGCGATCAGTCTCCACCCTCCCCGGATGATCAGGATAAGTAGCGACCAGGCCGGAATTGTCATTTTTTCCCGTTTTTGGCACCGGGCTGAAATTTAAGGCCTGAATCCGGATATTCCATGAAAAATCCGGTTCAGGTTGAGTCTTTCGCCTGGCCTTCCATCACTTACATTATTCCGGTGACAGCTCCTGCCGTTCTTCGGCCATGATAACCACGGGCAGTTGATGAGTTCCCGTGCCGGCGATCTGGTCAATCAATTTTTGTGAAAAAATCCGGTAGCACAAACGGGCGTTAATAGTCAGATGCTTGTCCGGCGTGTCCGGGGGCAGATGAAAGGTCTGGGTAGCGGACTGCCGGGGAGGGATCCGGTTATCTGACAGAACCTCCCGAGCTTTGGCCAGATTTTCCACTGGTTGGCCCTGTCCGTCACCAAAAACCGTCCGGTAGATCGGAACGGTATCCGCCAGATATCCCCGTTCGTCCGGCTGCCCGGAGGCAAAGATGGTTTGGTCGTTCTGTTTATCCCGCACGGTGATGTCCAGCCACATCTGGCGGGCGTTGCTCAAGCCGGTCGGGAGTTTATGCCCCGCGCCGGTATTGGTTATGGTTACGGAGAAAGTACCCTGGTCTATTTTATCGGTGTCAATCGACAGGGTGGCGGCGTGCCGCAACCGTTCTTTGGCCATCCGGGTCTGGTCGTTGTCGTCAAACAAACCGGGCATATAGCTGTTGGCTCCCACGAAATAGTGGGTAAACACGTGGGGTCGTTCCGGCCCCATATCCGCGGCCAGACCGGGATTGTCCGGCCGGGAAGTGAAGCCGGTGGCCGGTTTGCCGGGACGCTGACGCATGTGACAGTCCTGGCAGATTATTCGCGTGTCCGGGTTTTCGGTATTATAAGGGCCGTCCTTCCATTCATCATAAGTGGTCTCCAGGTCGGTATCAAAGGCTACGTGCTTGACATTGTGGCAGGTGCCGCAGATCTCCGGTTTGGTATGAAATTCAGAATAAGCCGTTTCGTGAAAATCAGATTCCGCGTCCTGGCGCGGACCTCGTTTAACTCCGGGATCATATTCGCCCTGGCCCGGCTCCAGGATCAGTCCGTTATTGTACAGGCGGGTGGTACCGGTGGCGGAGTGGCAATAGTCGCACTGGACGCCGTAAGAGGCGATCTCGGGAACCTGGTCCAGGTCATCGGAGGTTTTCTCGGGAAAACCGGTGACCACGCCCACCGGGGTGTGGCACTTGACGCAGGCCTCGGCTTCTTCAATTTCTCCGGCGTCGGTCAGGCCTTTTAAAAAATATTTGGCCACGACATTGTAAATCGGATCTTTGTGGGCCAGGCCGTGAGTCGATTTTTCCCATTGATTGTAAATTTCGCTGTGGCAATCGCCGCAGAATTGGGGGGAGATAAAACGGTCAATTTCAAATTTTTCTTTGGCGCCAATGGGCCCGGATAGCACTAACAGCAGCAACAGGCCGGCCAGACCGGGTGAAAACCATCTGAACAGGTAGTTTGGCATGTTTTTCCTCAGCGACGGCTTTGTTGGAAGCAACTGGTGTTTGCCCATTCCGGGCTGTTTTTGTTGATCAGAGACAGCCCTGATCTTTCACGCCGTTTTCCGGGCGGGGCGCTTTCAGCTCTGTAAAGCTTCCAGCTTGTCAGTCAGCAAAACCAGATGGCCCATTTCCTCTTTGATGATGTTGCTGATTTTATCCTTGCCCAGCCTGGGCGGGACCAGGTCACGCATGCCCACATAAAAAGCAATGGAATCCTCTTCGGTCTGGATGGCTTCCTGGAGGACTTCTTCCAGGGAGCTGAGATCAACGGCTTTGTCATGGAAAACCCGCCGGTCGGCCAGGGCTTTTAAATATTTGGCGGTTTCATCCTCCGGATCAAAAGCCCCTGGTTTTTTGTCGTCCACGGACAGTTCGGCCCTTAAAGAGATGAAAGTCTGTTCGTGCTGGTCTTCCATCCGGGCCAGCTCATTCAAGGTATTGCGGGTGGCCTCGTCCGGAGCTCCTTCGGCCGCGGTCCGGTAAAAAGCCGCTCCGTTTCGTTCAATTTCTTCGGCGATTGCCAGAATTTCATCAATATTAAAATCAAAACCCATACTGGTCTCCTTTGGCTATTGTCTATACCGAAATCTGTCCCTGAGTCCGGCCGTAAAAGGTGTCTTTAACGAAGCCGTCCGTTCCGGCCGCGTTTTAAATTTTTGCCAAAATACTGTTTAACAGGCGAATATGGCCCATTTCTTCTTTAATGATATCTTCTATTTTTTGTTTACCTTCTTCTCCCGGCACCAGTTCCTTCATGCCGATATAAAAAACAATCGAGTCCTTTTCCGCCATGACAGCCTCCCTGAGGATGGCTTCCATGGTAGTCAGGTCGATTTCCCGTTTAAAAAAAACCTCGGTATCGACAATTGACTTAAGGTAGGCCACGGCCGTTCCGTCAGGATCGTAATAATCGTCAATATCAGCTCCCAGCTTCTGGCGCATGTCCTGAAATATTTTTTCATGATCCAGTTCCATCTCAGCCAGATCCAGCAGCAGCTTGCGGTGCTCTTCGTCGGCCACGTTTTCCGAGGCCTGCTGATAAAACCGGGCGCCGTTCTGTTCCATTTTGACGGCCATTTCAAATATTTCTCCGGGGTTGAAAACCTTTGGCATAGTCAGTGCTCCTTTTTTGTTATTTGAGGCGGTTCGGGCAACGGCAGATTCGGCCCGCGAACCAATTTCTGACAGGTGCGGCAACTTTTGAAAATGCCCGGATCAGGGCCGATTCATATCATGGAACTGAATGATTTCTTGCCGGCTCCGCAAATCGGACAGCGCCATTCTTCGGGAAGATCCGCAAACCTGGTTCCCTGGGGGATTTTTCCTTTACGGTCACCCTTGTCAGAATTATATATATATCCGCAGTTAACGGTACAACATTGATACATGTCCGGTTTTTTGTCCATGCTTGCTCCTTGATTTTAAAGGCCTGACCAGGATATTTCGCGCCATATCCAGAGAGAATATTCAGGCTGGTATCCAGATTAATTTTCAAATCAATATCCGGTCTAAATTTTGATGTACTCGTAAAAAGTCCCTACCTCGTCATTCCGGCGAAGGCCGGAATCCAGAACTATTTGATTTTACTGGACCCCGGCCTCCGCCGGGGTGACGCAATAAGGGAAATCCCGGCTTTTTACGAAGCCGTTAAATTTTGACGGTTTCGTAAAAAGTCCAAATATCTGCGTTACGCGCAATCACTCAGAATTTCACGTACGCTAAGTACGCTGCATTCTTCGTGATTGCGCAAGCCTTGATCTTGAACTTTTTACTTTGCCGTCCCAATTTGGACTTTTTACGATTACATCAAATTTTAAATATTACCAAAATCCGGCAGCATAAGGCAAGAAAATTTTCCATC
>JBKHHL010000149.1:0-6111 GCA_046539175.1 Desulfosudaceae bacterium | reverse complement strand
TTCTATAATATTTTTACTTTTATTGGGAAGCGAATTAACATGAATAGAAATAAAAAGATCGGCGTTGTTGCGCCGGGCGAATTGAACCCTGTCAGCCAACGCCATGGTACGGTCATTTTCGCGGGTAAGGAGCACATGATGTCGTCCAAGTTCGGCCAATCTTGACTTGAGCTTCAGGGCCACGTCGAGGGTGATGTCTTTTTCCATTGTGCCCATGGCGCCTATCGCTCCAGGATCCCGGCCTCCATGCCCGGGATCAATGACGATGGTTTTAACCCCAAGCCCGAACAAAGACGCCAAGCGGACATCATCACTTTCCGAAAGCAAGAGATTGTAATTTTCAAACCCCGCCTCGCCGGGCCCCATATAATTTCCGGCCGGGAATTTGCCCCGGAGACCCTCCCGGTGGTAACCGGTCCGTGATTTTGACATGGTCGAGGCCGTCTCAATCATTTTATCAGAAACCGAAAGCAAGGCGGGAAAAGGCTGCCTGGCACTGACGTGAGGAGAAGTATTCAATTCCGACAACGAGAACAGAACCAATATCAGCATGAAGGCCAGTACCTGGAGGGGTTTTACACGGGCCAGCCAACCGGCTCCCGACCTGTCTCCGTCAGGAGGTTTACCGGCCAGCTTCAGGTTATCGTAATATATTTCCCTGAGAATAGCTTCTTTCTCATTCTCACTACGCTTGCGTTTCAAAATCATCATGAATGTCACTTAACACATGACGGTTTCGTAAAAAGTCTTGCAAAAAAAAGGATCTTTTAAGAAACCACAAGTTGCCTTACCGCCGGCCTGTTCAAACTTCAATTATTAAATAATATAACATATTTAAATACAAACATCAATATAAATATAAGCATCTTAAAAACTTCATGAAATATCCGGGATAGAGCTCATGATTCAGATGAACGCTTGGAATAAAAATGCTTCGAATAAATTGACGGACAAGGCCATTTCTGTTATTAGCTCATAATACTTAATAAAACAGCAGCCATCAAAATAAAATCATGAAATATCCGGGTTAAGACCGCGGCCGAAAACCGCTCACGGCAAGGCCCACAAAAAGAATCACCGCTCATGACGACCACTCCGGTAAAAACCACCTCGCCAGACGCGCCGGCCGCGGAAAAGCGCTATTTTGATATTCATCCCCCGGTTTTCTGGCCGGCCGCCATCCTGGCCATAGTTTTTATCGCCGTTACCCTGCTGGTCGGAGATCCCATGCAGGAAGTTTTTTCCTTTGTGCAGCAAAGCATCTCCGACCTGTTCGGCTGGTTCTTCATTCTGTCGGTCAATCTCTATCTTTTTTTCATGCTCTATTTCGCCTTCAGCAAATACGGCCGCATCCGGCTGGGCGGCAAAGACGCCGTCCCGGATTTTGGCCGCCTGTCCTGGTTTGCCATGCTTTTTTCCGCCGGCATGGGCATCGGCATCCTCTTCTGGAGCGTGGCCGAGCCGATCTATCATCTCAGCGAACCGCCCCACGAGATCGGCTCGGACGTGGCCGGCGCGGAACTGGCCATGAGAACGACTTTTCTGCACTGGGGGCTGCATCCCTGGGCGATCTACGCCCTGGTGGGCATGGCCCTGGCCTTTTTCTCTTTTAACCGCAAGCAGCCTTTGGCCATCCGCTCGATTTTTTACCCCCTGTTGGGTGAAAAGGTGAACGGTCTCTGGGGGGACGTCATAGACGTCATAGCGGTGCTGGCCACCCTGTTCGGCCTGGCTACCTCGCTGGGACTGGGGGTCCAGCAGGTCAATTCCGGCCTGAATCATCTTTTCGGACTGACCATCTCCACCCGGATGCAGGTCATCCTGGTGGCCGCCATCACCCTGGGCGCCACGGTCTCGGTTGTCTCCGGACTCGACCACGGCGTCCGAAGATTATCCGAACTCAATTTCAACCTGGCGGCCATTCTGCTGGCCTTTCTGCTGCTGTTCGGCCCGACGGTCTTTATCCTGGACGCCGTGGTGCAGAATACCGGGGCTTATGTGGACAATTTTTTCAACCTCAGTTTCTGGACGGAAAGTTACCGGGACACCGACTGGCAGAACAGCTGGACGGTTTTTTACTGGTCCTGGTGGATTTCCTGGTCGCCCTTCGTGGGTATGTTCATCGCCCGCATCTCCAAGGGACGCACGGTGCGGGAGTTTGTGCTGAGCGTCTTGATCATCCCCACCCTGCTGACCTTTGTCTGGATTACCGCCTTCGGCGGCACGGCCGTTTTTCTGGAACTCAACGGCCTGGCCGAAATCGCCGCCGCCGTAAAAGATAACGTGGCCATTTCCGTTTACGCCCTGCTGGAACAATACCCCCTGGCGATGATATCCAACGGAGTCGCGGTCCTTTTGGTCATCAGTTTTTTTATCACCTCCTCCGACTCCGGTTCGCTGGTGGTGGACGCCTTTACTTCCGGCGGCAAACTGAACTCCCCGGTGGGACAGCGCGTTTTCTGGGCCACCATGGAAGGAGCCGTGGCGGCGGTGCTTTTGGTCGGCGGCGGGTTGGCCGCTCTGCAGACGGCTACCATCAGCATGGGTTTGCCTTTCGCGGTTCTCTTGATTATCATGGTGTTCAGTTTGAAAAAAGGACTGCAAAAAGAATATGAACTCGGGGAAATTCAGGAAAAGAAAGTGGAGCGGGAATCCTACCAGGATCTTATCCGGAACCTGCTGCCCCCCGATAAAAAAAACGGCCGGGACAAACCAGCCGGGGCTTCGGTGACCAATGAAGAAAATTGAGACCATTCTGGGTTGTCTGGATTTGACCGAAATTGATCCGGTGGTAATGCGCCTGGCCTCTTTCATGGCCGAGTCCTTCCAGGCCGGGACGCTCCTTTTTCTGCATGCCGTTCAGGCCTATGACCTGCCCGACCGGGCCAATAAAAATTTCCCCGACCAGGTTACCATCAAGTCCGCTATCAAGGAAAAGCTGACCCAGCAGATATGTGATTATTGCGCCGAGGACCTGGACGCCCGGGTGGAAGTGGTGGTGGAAGAAGAAGACTCCGCCAACGCGGTGTTTGAATACGTATCCAGCCACCAGGTTGACCTGTCTTTGATCGGCCAGAAGTATGGCCTGGATCGGGAAGCCCGTTATGCCCGGAAAATAGCCCAGGGGATTGATTCTGATTTCATACTGGTTTCCGAGGAAGACCAGTCCGACATAACCGCCATTCTATGCGCCCTGGATTGTTCCGAAGAATCAAAAACATCTTTTGAAAGGGCCCGGGAGCTGTCCCTGAGAATAAACGCCCGGCTGATCTGTTATTACCTGGAAGATATCACCCGGTCATATTTTCCCTCCAGTGCTTCACAACATATCCGGTCCCGGGAAAACAAGGCCCGGAAAAACTATGCCGCCTTTCTGAAACAGTTCGGACTGACCCCGGAAGATATCCCCTGTTATTTTGAAGCGGCCGCCCGGATTGACGAACAGGAGGGACAGCCCGTGGAAAACATGTCCCGGAGCGTTCAGGCCGTGGCTGAATCCGAAAAATCCGGGCTGATCGTGGTCGGCGCCCGGGGGGAAGTGTCTTCTCCCACCACCCTGCTGGGCAATATCTCGGAAAATTTTCTCCGGATGGAAAAAACCCGGCCGGTTATGATCATAAAAAACAAAAAATCCAAACGATTTTTCCGTTATTAACCCCTCCGGGGAAAGAACCAGATTGAACCCAGCCAAAAATACCAGCCTGTTGCCGGATTCCTTGCGAATGGTGGTTTACGTGTCCTGCTGCCTGGCTCTGGCCGTTCCGGTTGCGGCCTCCCCGGGTTCGCCCGGAACCGACCGGGCTTTTCCGCTGCTGATCCTGCTGGGGCTGGCCCTGTTGGTTCTGGCATTTATCACCAGCAGCCTTTTCCTGAAAAAAAAGCGGCTGGAAGCCGCTCTGTCCGAGGCCACCCGGGACATCACCGAACGAAAAAAAACCGAAACCGACATTCGCGAAAGCGAAGAGCGATATCGCCTGCTGGCCGATAATATCAGCGAAGCTATTTACATCATTGACCTGGATACTCTCCGGCACACCTATGCCAGCCCCTCGACACAACGCATGTACGGATTCACGCCGGAAGAGTTTATCGCCAGGCCGATTGAAGAGGTTTTGACGCCGGCATCCCTGGAACTGACCCTGGCCACGGTATCCGAGGAGCTGGAAAAAGATGGGCGAACCGGAGTTGACCCGCACCGGCACATTACCCTGGAACTGGAACTATATCGCCGGGACGGTTCGACCATCTGGGTGGAGACCACCGTCAAGATTCTGCGGGACGAATCCGGCACCCCGGTGTCCGCTCTGGGCATGGCCCGGGATATCACCGAACGAAAAAAAGCCGAAACCGCCATTCGCGAAAGCGAGGAGCTTTACCGGCTGCTGGCCGATAACACCACCGAAATCATTGCCATTGTCAGATTGAAAGACATGGCTATCAGGTACGTGTCTCCCTCTATTGAAAAACTCAATGGCTTTACCGTCGAAGAAGCCCTGGCCATGCCATTGAAAAGCTTACTCACTTCCTCATCGTACCGGCATACCATGGATCTCATCGCTGAAGAACTGGAACGGGACGGTCAGCCCGGTGCAAATCCCGACCGGCACCGCACCATAGAAGTTGAACAAATCCGGCGGGACGGTTCCGTCTTCTGGACCGAAGTAGCCGCCACCTTCCTCCGGGACGAAACCGGCCGACCTGTCAGTCTTCTGACCACTTCCCGGGATATCACCGAACGGAAAAAGGCGGAAGACTCCTTGAAACAGGCCAAGGAGGCGGCGGAAGCCGCCAACCGGGCCAAAAGCGAATTTCTGGCCAACATGAGCCATGAAATACGAACACCCATGAACGGTGTCATCGGCATGACCGATCTGCTTTTGGAAACCGGTCTGTCCGAAGAGCAGTTGGAATACGCTGAAAGCGTCAAAAACAGCGCTGAAGCCCTGCTGGTCATCATTAACGACCTGCTCGATTTTTCAAAAATCGAGGCCGGCAAACTCAGCCTGGAAATAATCGATTTTGACCTGGCTAAAATAATGAAGGAAATCCAAAGAAGCGTGACCACCCGGCTGCGGGAAAAACCTATCGCCCACAGCTTCAGTATCAAGGAAGATGTGCCCGGACACCTTCGGGGAGACCCGGTCCGGCTGCGGCAGATTCTGATCAACCTCTGTGATAATGCCGTCAAGTTCACGGAAACCGGCTCAATCACAGTGCGGGTTTCTTCCCTGGAGCGATACGGCAGTTCGGTCAAGCTGCTGTTTGAAGTCAAAGACACCGGGGTGGGTATTCCCCGGGAACACCAGCAGTCCATATTCGACTCCTTCTCCCAGGTGGACGCTTCGACCACCCGCAAATATGGCGGTACCGGCCTGGGCCTGGCCATTACCAAAAGGCTGGTGGCCATGCTGCAAGGGGAGGTCGGAGTCACCAGCCAACCTGACCGGGGCTCAACTTTCTGGTTTACCGCCGTTTTTGGGAATAAGGAGAAAACTTCAGTTAAGCCGGCGCCGGCCGACCAGTCGCCCGCGATCACCTCCGGTCCGCCCTCACTGCACATTCTTCTGGTGGAGGACAACGCCATCAGCCGCCAGGTCATCGTGCAGATGCTGGCAAAAATCGGTCATACCATTACCATTGCCGTCAATGGCGCCGAAGCGGTCAGAATGTTCCCGGACAATGATTTTGATCTGGTGCTGATGGATATTCAGATGCCGGTTATGGACGGCACCGCCGCCACCAGTCAGATACAGGCCATGCAGGAAGGCAGCCTGAAGAAAGTCCCGATTATAGCCCTTACGGCCAATGCCATGGCCGGAGATCGCGAAGAACTCCTGAACCAGGGTATGGACGACTATATCTCCAAGCCGGTCAGCCTGAAAACGCTGACCGAGACGATTCAACGCAACATCACGCCAGCAGATTGAGGCGAGAGCTCGATTGCGAGATATTTCATTATTGTAAAATTTCTGTAAAAGACAACAAAGGCCTGGAGTTTCCGGGGTACCTCCGATTAAAATGGATCTAAGACTTTTTACGAAGCCGTCAGGTTTGATGTACTCGTAAAAAGTCGAGATTTCCCTTATTGCGTCACCCCGGCGGAGGCCGGGG
>JBKHHL010000148.1:0-6255 GCA_046539175.1 Desulfosudaceae bacterium | reverse complement strand
AAATAGTTCTGGATTCCGGCCTTCGCCGGAATGACGATGTAATGACTTTTTACGAAGCCATTAAAATTACAAATTGTCATTTTGGATTTGTGGAATAAAATCATTTTTATATCAAAAAAATTCACCCTTCGGGCGAGTCACCTTGGGCCCGAGCCCCTGGCTCCACCTGCTTTGTTGCAGGCCGCTCGCGGTAGATTACTACAGCTTCGCGCCCTGCGCCTTGCAGGTGGAGCCAGGGGCTCGGGCCCAAATCGACTCGTGAAATAACCGGGCTCAAACTGAAAAAACAACTTTTTGTCATACAACAATTTAAATTTATTACGCCCGGTAACCATGGTGGAAATCAGGTCCCCCTTATGGCCTGTGCTTATAACAAAATGATTTCATGGAAGACCGTTTTTTTGAGCGCCGTTTGAGCCTTTTGGGAAGAGCCGCCTGGTAACGGCGGCGTAAGAATTTCTCGCTGTCTGAGGGTCTGAAATAATGACATTTATTGAAATTCCGGTCAGCCCGAGTTCGAGAAATTCAGCCGCCGGTTCCAGGCGGCCCCAAAAGGGTCAAGGCGCGAAGAAAAACGGTCTTCCATGAAACCACAAATTCGTTTTTGTACAATAGTGTATTCCTGTGTTATTATAAAGATTGCATCCTGAATTCAAGTAAATCTCATTTATACGAATCACCGTGAAAAATCTCGGAAAATCTCGGGGCTGAGGAGGAAACCATGATCCAGACCGAAATCACCCGCCGACTCAACCTTAAGTACCCCCTCATCGGCGGCACCATGATGTCCCTGTCAAGGGCTGACTTTGTGGCGGCCATCTCAAACGCCGGCGGCCTTGGTGTCCTGGCATCGAGTATTTACAAAACCCGGGAAGAATTTGCCGCGGCCCTGGAACAGTCGCAATCATTAACGGATAAACCCTTCGCGGTTAATATCAATCTGTATCCCGGCATGAACTCCATTGCCCCGGACGTCTACCTCGATGCCATGATTGAAGCCGGAGTCAGAATCGTGGAAACATCCGGTCATTCCGTATCCGAAGATTTGTCCGGAAAAATCCAGGCGGCCGGAATGACCTGGATTCATAAATGCGCCGGCATTCGCTATGCCAGAAAAGCCCGGCAGCTGGGCGCTGATATTATTACGGTGGTCGGGCAGGAAAACGGGGGAACCACCGGCAAAATGGATACTGGCACCATGGTCCTGGTCCCAGCGGTAGTGGACGCCATTGATGCTCCGGTAATCGGTGGCGGAGGCGTTTCTGACGGCCGGGGTTTCCTGGCGCTGCTGGCCCTGGGCGCCCAGGGGGTTATTATGGGAACCCGCCTTCTGGCTACCCGGGAATGCCCGATTCATGATAATCTTAAACAGGCTCTGCTCAAGGCGGATGAACTTGACACCATGCTGGTCCTGCGTTCCATCGGTGCCTCCCTGCGGGTCTGGGCCAATACCGCCGCCAGAAAATGCTCTGAACTCGAGAATGAAGGCGGCGATCTTGAAGAAATACTGGACATGGTCGCCGGAAACAAGGCCCGGCAGATGCATGATAACGGTGATGTCGAGGCCGGTGTCATCTCTTGTGGCCAGGGCATCGGCCTGGTCCACGACATTCCCACGGTCCGGGAATTGTTTGATCGGATAATGACGGAAGCTGAACAGACCGGCAAGTCAATCAATGTAACCGCCTGATAAAGGTTATAACCATGGTAACATTTATTCTGGTCGTTATCGGCCTGCTGATTGCCCTGTTCGGCCTGGTCGGTTGCCTGCTGCCGATCATTCCCGGACCGCTGGTGAGTTTTCTGTCCCTGCTTTTGTTAAACCTGGCCAAAAGCTGGGAACCTTTTTCTCTGACCTTTATGCTGATAATGGCGGCCCTGGCCGGCCTGATGATCTTTCTGGATTTCCTGGTCGGCGTGGCCGGGGCCAGAAAATACGGGGCATCCAGGTATGGTCTTTTCGGATCAGTCATCGGCATGATTGCAGGTATCATTTGGTTTCCACCCCTGGGGATATTTCTGGGAGCCATCGCCGGAGCGATTCTTGGTGAAATCATCGGGGGGCAAAAGAGCCAGGCAGCCATCCGGGCCGGATGGGGGGTTGTCATCGGCAATATAGTGGGCATCTCCCTGAAGCTGGCCTATTGTTTCACAGTTCTGTTTTTTTATATCAAAGAAATGTTATAATTTAAGATATGAGGTACTCGTAAAAAGTCGAGATTTCCCTTATTGCGTCACCCCGGCGGAGGCCGGGGTCCAGTAAAATAAAATAGTTCTGGATTCCGGCCTTCGCCGGAATGACGAGGTAGGGACTTTTTACGAAGCCATCAATACTGATGGTCTCGTAAAAAGTCATTTTTGGGACGGCAAAGTAAAAAGTTCAAGATCAAGGCGTCGCAAATCTCGAGGAATGGAGCGTACTTAGCAGTACGTGACATGACGAGAGATGCAGCGCAACGAAGCCGGCCGCCATGCGGCAGTTGGACTTTTTACGAAGCCGTCAATACTAACTCTTTAAAAATGTCGAGGTGAGTACCATGCAGGTAAACGAAGGATTGATTGACAGGTTGTTGCGGGCGATTGTGGCCATAGCCATTATCGTAATTTTCCTGATGGGCAATCTACCGGGATACTGGGCTTTGCTGCTGGTAATCAGCGGCATGTTTATCATGTCCGCCTCCACCGGCTATTGCCCCCTTTATAAACCACTGGGCATCAATACCTGTAAAAAATAGGCGGCCCGCGAAACGGGACGGTTCAGGTAAGTGGCCAATGAAGCGATCAGTGGAAAAACATCGGAAAAACATCGGTCACGAGGGACTTGACCGCCGAAGAAACGACAATTTGCGATAGAAATTCGCCCGGATATTTATGGCCGTTCTTTTCAGGCAAAGCCGTCCAGCCGTTTAATACCCGCTTCCCGGGCCTCAACCAGGGCCTGATGATATTCCCCCGCGGACAAGGGCCGGGTTAAAGCCGGCAGGCCGGAAACATCGCCGCAGGGACGGTACTGGGACATGATATTGACATAAGTCCGCCGGGATACCTCCTCGGCAATAAACCGCATTACCTCTGCCGTTCCGGCCAGGTTGTCAGGCAAGACCAGGTGCCGGACCAGCAGCCCGGAACGGCAGATTCCGGCGGCGTCCAACACCAGATCACCGACCTGCCGGTGCATCTCCCTGATCGCTTTTTCAGCCACGAGGCCGTAGTCCGGAGCGGAACAGACCTGCCCGGCAATACCATTATCCACAAACTTGAAATCCGGCATGTAGATATCGATCACCCCGTCCAGTAAACGCAGGGTTTCCACGCTGTCGTATCCACTGGAATTGTAGACCAGCGGCAACATCAGACCTTTGCCGGCCGCCAGCTTGACGGCTCCCATAATCTGCGGCACCAGGTGTGAAGGAGTGACCAGATTTATGTTGTGGCAACCCTTATCCTGCAAAGCCAGCATCATGTCGGCCAGCTCTTCCTCGGTAACATCCCGGCCTTCGCCATGATGACTGATCTCATAATTCTGGCAGAAAGAGCACAGCAGGTTACAAAAAGAAAAAAAGATGGTGCCTGATCCATTTGTCCCCACCAGCGGCGCTTCCTCGCCAAAATGGGGATGGCATCCGGCCAGACGGGCTTGTTGACCGGCGCGGCAGATCCCGGTTTCGCCGGCGGTACGATCGATCCCGCACTGGCGGGGGCAGAGTGAACACCGACGCAGAGCGGAGCGCGCCGCCGCCAGGCCGCGATCAAAACGGCCGTCAGCGAGGGAAAGATGATAACGGGGGGCCGAGTTCATAAATCATAACCATCAAATGCCATCATAAACCCAAAAACAAACCGGACTCAGGTGTGGGTTCCTGCTTAAAAGCTGATCACCACCTGCCCCAGGGGGGAAGCGTCAATCAGAAGAGGCCACTGCTCGTCCGGGATCTGGCCGATATATTCCACCGGCCAGGCCGGTGTCTGACCGAAAAAAACACAAAACAGATTCCCCCGGCCCGTATATGCCAGGCCGCCGGCCGGGATATCCGCCACCGGAGTTTCTTCCGCCAGGCTGACGCCGATGGAGCCGTAAAGCTCTCCGCCCCATTGAGTCAGGGCAACAGTATAAGGCAAATGAGCGGCAAAAGCCCTGGCCGGAGAAGTGTCAAATAATTCGGCCGGCAGACTGAAACCGCCGAAATCAAGTTTAATAATCTTCGTCATCGTCCAGCTCCATCATCATCTCCGCCAGGGCCAGGGCGTCCAGAACCGCGGTCGCCACTTCCCTGTCCTGGTCATCCAACAGGGAGCTGAGCATTTCACCGGCCTGTTCCGGACAGACTTCCGGCACCAGCTCAATGGCTCTCAGCAACAACTCCTTATCAGAGGATGGACTGGTAAGGAGAATATCTTTGAATTTCGGCAGCGCTTCGCTGAGTCCATGATTAACGGCCGAACTGACAGCTTCCAGGGAAATTTCCTGGTCCGGATCACGCAGTGCTTCGATAAGCTCTTCATTGAAGCCGGGCAGGTACCCCATGCAGAAAACGGAAGTCAGCCGCCAGTCATTGTCGCCACTGTAATAAGCCGCGGTTACCGCGTTTTTATGCCAGTCCCAGGGAGCCCGCACCGAGACTTCCAGAATTCGACGACGAACCCGCTCCGGTATTTCGGCATCCCGGTACAGTCGACTCAATTTTTCCTGAATCTTTTTCAACAGATGACTGGAGAGGCCCTCGCCGATTTCATCGGTATTTATTTCTGTCAGAAAATCATCCTCAATATCGACCTCTTCCAGATAGGCCGCCTCCAGACCCGCCCCCAGAGCAATAACCGCCTGGCAACGGATCTCTTCGGGTTCGCGCCCATTCTGGAGAATGGCCATCAAAACCTCGGCCAATCGGTCGTTGATCACAATCGGCTCACCGGCCAGCTCCAGGGCCATCAGCCGATCCGACTCGGGGTGGCCCGGTTCGGAAACCGCCTTATAAATAATTGCCGTCGCGTTGCCCGGCCATTCCCATGGAGGACTGTCATACAATTGCTTTAAATCCAAAAAGATACCTCCCTGAATATATACCCGGATATTTTTTCCGGTCATCAGTTTTGATGGCCTTGTAAAGTCCCCAACTGATCTAATAGCTACATAATAAAAAAATAAATTCTTGATTTTGCTTAACACTGCCTGTAAGACTTTTTACAGGTTCATTAATTTTATAAATATCAAAAGATTGAATTTCGATAAAGAAAAATCCGCTTTCTTTTCTGAGTCTGCTGATCCGGAACTGTCCCGACAATCCCTACATTTAATACATTTAATATTGACATATCCGGCGGCATTGCCTATATTTGCCGATTGCAGATATCTTTTAACACCGCCATATTTACGGAAAAATTCATGTTACCAGAAAAAGCCGGAAAACCGGCCCCAAAAAAATTCACGCTGCTGACACTATTGCTCATAACGATCATATTCATGTGCCTGTCAGCCGGCTGCGCCCACAAACCGGACCAGGAAAAAACCGCCGAGCAGCTGTCTGAAGAAGGGATGAATGAATTCGAAGAGGGCCATTACCGAAAAGCGATCGAGGCCTTTGAAAACCTTCAGGACTGGTATCCTTTCAGCCAGTACGCCACCCTGGCTGACCTGAAAATTCCTGACGCTCATTTTGAAATGAAAGAATATGACAGCGCGGTTTCCGCTTACGAAACCTTTGAAAAACTTCATCCCCGCGATGAATCTCTACCCTTTGTCATTTATCGCATCGGGCTTTGCCATTTCAAACAACTGGATACAATTGACCGGGACCAGTCACCGGCTGAAAATGCCATTGAGGCTTTTACCCGCCTGCGTCGGAAATTTCCGGACAGCGAATACTCCGCCAAAGCCGGAGAGCTTATTGAACGTTGCCGCCAGAGCCTGGCCGATCATCACCTCTACGTTGGTAAATTTTATTATAAATCAAAACATTATCAGGCGGCTCAAAACCGGTTTGAGAAAGTAGTCAGGGAATACGAGGATGTGGGAGATGTCGAGACAGCCCGGGAATATCTTCATAAATGCCGGCAGGAACTGGCTGAAGAAAAAACCATCGTGCCGGATCCAGCCGACGCCCCCGGAGATGAGACCGAAGCATCAGAGGATGAAGAAAAAGACTAAAACAGCAATTTTTAAAAAAAATACTTTACTTGATCAATAAACTCTTATATTAATATTAACGTTTTCGTAAAAAGTCGGGATTTCCCTTATTGCGTCACCCCGGCGGAGGC
>JBKHHL010000147.1:0-6337 GCA_046539175.1 Desulfosudaceae bacterium | reverse complement strand
AAATTGTCATTGGCCGTTTATGGAATTTTAACCATTTAGATGTCGAAAAAATTCATGAAATAACCGGGCTAGCCCGAAAACCGGTTTTTTTTATACGGCTATTACTTCATAGTAACTATACATAACATAAAACCCTGATTATGGCAACTGAAAAAAACCGTCTGCCCTGCCCGGAAAATTTATAACTAAATGAAAAAAGATTGAAAACTATTAAGGGGCGTTTGTGAATCGTTCCTGACCGGCCTGACAAAACCGGCAACTGGACTGGCAGGTCAAATAGTACGGCCACAGGATTATCCCGGCAAAGCGGCCAAGCCGGATTAACCCGTTAAACTTGACGCTGCCGGCGATAAATATTAGTATGTTCAAAAAGCTGAACAATATTTGACGGCTTCGTAAAAAGGCCAATTGCCGCCTGGCGGCCGGCTGCGTTACCCGCCATCACTCAGAATTTCACGTACGCTAAGCACCCTGTATTCTTCGTGATTACGTAAGCCTTGCTCTTGAACTTTTTACTTTGCCATCCCAATTTGAACTTTTTACGGGTACATCAATATTTAAGAAGGATCAAGAGTCGATGTTTTCAGATCTCAAAAAAGAGGAGAAAGAGAATCGGCGCCGACTGATTGTGGCAACAGCCGAAGAACTTTTCCGTGAGGATGGCCTGGATGGTTTAACCCTGCGTAATGTGGCCCGTCGGATCGGAGTCGCTCCGGGCACCATCTACACTTATTTTAAAAACAAAGAAGAACTGCTGCTGCATGTCCTCAGCAACAATCTTGACCTCCTCGAAGATGGCCTGGATGCCGGGCTGAAGCTGCCTGATCCGGTTTCCTGCCTGAGCGCTATTGCCGGAGAGTACCGGCAATACTTTCTGCGCCTGGGGCGGTACGTCAATGTGATTGATTTCTTGACCAAAAGCAGAGAATCCACCGCCGAGGTCTCTCCCCTTCTGCTTGATGAAATCCGGGATAAAGTAGCCGGTTTGCTGAAAAAAGTTGAGGCCAGGATAGCAGCCGATGATATGCGTCCATTGATCAAGGAACTCCCTCCGTCCCGGGCCGTAGCCGTATTGTGGGCCATGGTCCAGGGCATTACGGCTTTGACCCTTCCGACCATGATTGACGAGGATCAGGGCTGGTTCCATTTTGATCAACTCCTCAATGACATGCTTTACCTGCTACCCCACCACTCTGATATTTCGTAATTTTTTTGACAATATTTTATTTATGATTATATTTTTTTTGGTTTCACAAAAAGCCCCGGCCTCGTATTTCCGGAAACGCCGTAATCCAGACATATTTGATTTTAATGTCCCCGGCCGGGTCGTCATCCCGGACTCCGGTCCGGGACGGGGTCGCGAAATATCCGGGTTAAACAGCCAAGGGAATTCCGCATGAAATCTTCCAACACCGTCGCCATTGTATCAGTTGCTGATTATAAAACCCTGGATGAGGCTGTTGCCACCGCTCTGTCACTGATTGAAGCGGATAAAGCCATTCAGCCGGAAGACTCCGTCCTGTTCAAGCCGAACCTGCTCATACGGATTAAAAACGCCTGCACGGAAAGCGATTTTCTGGCGAGTACGGCCCGTTATGTCAAACAATACGCCACTGATCTTAAAATAGGTGATTCACCGGGACAATTCCGGCACCGGGCCAGATCGGTCATGAAAGCCGTGGGAATGGACGAGGTCGTAGAAGCGGAAGGCCTGGAATACGCCGAGTTCGAATCCGGCGGCATCCTGATTAACAATAACGAGGCCCGGCATATGCGGCACCAGCACGTTGCCCGGCCGGTAATGGAAGCGGACTGTCTGATCAACCTCTGCCGTCCAAAATCACACATCGAAGCCGTTTACACCGGGGCCGTCAAAAACTACTGGGGAATTATCCCCGGCGGAGAAAAAGCCAACTGCCATCTTCTGGGCAAAAACCCGGAGCAATTCGGCGAGGTCCTGGTGGACAATTACCAGGCCCTGCTGAACCAGAACAAAAAACGGATTGTCGTCATGGATGCCCGGCGTTTCATGGAAGGACCGGGCGGCCCGGCCAACGGCTATATGCGCAAAGTCGGCCTGATCCTGGCCGGTTATGACGAAGTCGCCATCGACCTGGTCATGCTGGCCATTGGCGGCCGTGACGGCATCAAGTCCGTGCCGCACCTGCGAGCCTGCCGAAAGCGCCGGATCGGCTTGACCGGTCTGAACGACATAAATATTGTCGGCCAATCCATTGAATCAGTCCGCCTGAAAAGAAAATTTGCCATCACCTCCAGCTTGACCGCCAATATCCTGAACAACTTCATCATTCGCACCCTGTCTTATAAAATAATGCGTCGCATGCCGGCTCTGCCTGATAAGGATGACTGCGTCATGTGCGGGGACTGCTTTCATATCTGCCCTAATGACGCCATTACCTGGCACAAACACCAGCCGCCGGTCTTTAATCCTAAACGCTGCGTCAGCTGCCTGTGCTGCGTGGAATGCTGCCCGCAGCAGGCCCTGGTGGCCAAAGCCGCCGGCCTTTCCGGCCTGTTTTTGAAATATCCCCGGATAATAATACCTCCCGACAATCCACCGGAATAAGAGGAGTTGCCCTATGTTTACCAGCTGGATCCCCTGGCGATGGATTATCAAAAGAGCGGCTCGCTCTTACGGCTTTATTGACCCCCTGGTGGTACTGGCCCGTTTGCGCAAATTCAGCCAACCATCGGAATTTGAAGAACCCCTGGAGCTTTTACGGGCCGGCCTGATCTTTCACGCCCGGGGGTTGATCAACGCCAAGTCGATTCAACAGAACCTGGACTGGATCTGGCCGTACTGGGTGGAGCGGCAGTTCAACCCATCCGACCCTTCCTTTCTGCCGCGATCATTTTCCTTCAGCCAGGTCAACCTGACCCACCGCAACTGGACAGCCGTGGGAGAACCTTCCCTGGATGCCTATCCCCTGGTAGATCCGCGGGGCCTGATTACCCCCTTTCTTGACGGCTGGTCCCTGGATTGCTGGTTTATACCGGAGGCCGAAGACGCCCTCCCTCTGCTGCCTTCCAAAATGGACCAGGCCGAACAGCGGCAGCAGGTTAACCATAAGCTCCAGGTCACCACCCGTCTTGTCAATACCGCGGCCGAACTGGTCAGCCGGGTCCGGGTAGACCGGAACGAGTCAGGACCGGCCCTGTTCATCGAAATTGAGGCCACGGCCCGGCAACCCGGGCGGCTGGTCATCTCCGTCCGCCCTTATAACCCGGAAGGGATTCACTTTATTGAAAAAATAAAAACCGCTCCAGATCGTTCCGGCCTGCTGATAAACGGTAACACCTCGCTTTATTTTGACCGGCCGCCGGCCAGGACGGTTTTTTCCGATTACTTCGAAGGCGATGTTTACCACCAGCTGGATCAACCCCACCCTGACACCGCCATCAAGTGCCCGGTCGGGCTGGCAACGGCCGCGGCCCTGTTTCCCGTTACTGAAACCGATCAACCGCTTAACCTTGGCATGCACCTGCCGCTTCGGGAGGTGCCCACTGAAGCCATACCGTCCCCGCCCCGCGAATCTCTCACCTGGGAAGAAGCCGCCGCCTCTGCCCCGATACTGCGAATCCCGGATGCCAATATAAGTTCACTGTATGATACGGCTTTAAACACCCTCTTACTGCTGTCGGCCAATGATGTTGTGCCCGGTCCCTTTACCTACAAACGCTTCTGGTTCCGGGACGCCTGCTTCATGATGAACGCTCTTTTGACGGCGGGATATACTGACCGTTGCCGCCGGCTGATGGAATCTTTTCTGACCCGGCAAAAACCGACCGGATATTTTCAATCCCAGGAAGGGGAATGGGATTCCAACGGCCAGGTGCTGTGGATCGTGGACCGGTTTCAACGCTTGACCCGCCAATCCCTGGATGAGAAATGGCTGAAAGCCATAAAAAAGGGCGCCCAGTGGATCATCCGTAAACGCCTGCCGGCAGATTCCGGCCAACCTCATGCCGGTCTCCTGCCGGCCGGTTTCAGCGCCGAACATCTCGGTCCCAATGACTACTATTACTGGGACAATTTCTGGGGAGTGGCCGGCTTGCGGGGGGCGGCGGCCATCATGGAACGGGCCGGGGATAAACTGCAACAGCACCGGTTCCAGGAGGCAGCCGACGACTTCCAGGCGGTCATAGACAAAAGCATTGCCGCTATCCCGGAAAAAAAGAAAAACGGCGCCATTCCCGCTTCTCCCTACCGAAGAATGGATGCCGGCGCGGTTGGCTCCCTGGTGGCCGACTACCCCCTGGATATGTATCCTTCCGGCCACCCGCAGATAATGAACACGGTTGAAATCATGATGAAACGATGCTTTCATCAGGGCGGTTTCTTTCAAGACATGATCCATTCCGGAGTCAACCCTTACCTGACTCTTTGCATCGCCCAAAGCCTGCTCAGAAATAATGATCAGCGATTTAAGGAACTGATCAAAACCGTGGCCGGCCTGGCCTCACCCACCGGACACTGGCCGGAAGCGGTCCATCCTCTGACCGGAGGCGGTTGTATGGGAGACGGTCAACACGGCTGGGCGGCCGCGGAATGGTTCATGATCATCCGCAACAGTTTTGTCCGGGAGGCGGGCCATAAGCTGATTCTCGGTTCCGGAATCTGGCCGGAATGGTGGCAGCAATCATCCCTCATCCGATTTGGTCCCACCCTGACACCGGCCGGCCCGATCAGACTGGAATTCAAAGAAACAGAGGATCACCTGACATTAACGGTTAACCTGTCCCGGTCGGACAGGACCCCGGCACTGCTGGCGGCAGTTCCGGGTTTTACTCCGGCAGAGATCAAGGATCCCTCGCAGCCCATAACTTTAAACCGGGAATAGTCCCGGCTCGACCTGGGGGCCACAGACATGAACATCTGCATGTTTACCAACACCTATCTGCCGCATGTGGGCGGCGTGGCCAATTCCGTGGCTACTCTGGCGGAGGATCTGACCGGAAACGATCACCAGGTGCTGATTATCGCTCCTGAATACCCGGGCCGGGAAGTCAGCCAGGGGGGCGTGGAAGTGTTCCGCGTGGCCGCCATTCAGAATTTCAACGGCAGTGACTTCTCGGTCCGGCTCCCGTTTACCTTTAACCTGAAAGACCGCATCGACCATTTTGCCCCGGATATCATCCATAGTCATCACCCCTTTCTGCTGGGCGATTCCGCCCTGCGGGCGGCCAGTCAACTGGAGAAACCGATCATCTTCACGCATCACACCCTGTACGAGCAATACACCCATTACGTGCCCCTGGATTCCAAACCGATGCGGCAATTTGTGATCAACTTGTCCACCAGTTACGCCAACCTGTGCAATCGCGTCATCGCGCCCAGCCAAAGCGTGGCCGCTCTGATCAAATCGCGGGGAGTGAAACGGGCCGTCACGGTAATCCCTACCGGAGTTGACCTTGACTTTTACCGCTCCGGTGACGGCCCCTCCTTCCGGGAAAAAATGGGCATCGCGGCGGACCATTTTGTGCTGGGCCACCTGGGGCGTCTGGCCGCTGAAAAAAACCTGGCCTACCTGACCGAAGCCGTATCCCAATGCCTGCTGCGGGACCGGCAAGCCGTGTTCCTGGTAATAGGCGACGGCCCTGCCGCCGACACCATGACAAGCCGATTCCGGGAAAAAGGCCTGGACGACCGCGTCTTTTTCGCCGGTAAACAGACCGGGCAGGCGGTCAGTGACGCATACAACGCCATGGATCTGTTCCTTTTCAGCTCCCAATCCGAAACCCAGGGAATGGTTCTGGTTGAAGCCATGGCCACGGGCCTGCCGGTGGTGGCCCTGGACGGGCCGGGCGTCCGGGAAGTTCTTTCGGACAAGAACAACGGACGCCTGCTGCCGGAAAACGCCCCGCCGGAAGCCTTTGCCGACGCCATCAAAGATTTCACCGACCACACGACCCGGGAAGGCTGCTCCCGGCAGGCCCTGAAAACAGCCCGGCTCTTTTCCCGGCAGCACTGTGCCAACCTGGTAACCGACTTATACCAGTCCGCCATTGACCGTTTTCCCGGTAATAAGAACCGAAGCAATGATGCTATGATCTCATGGAACACCCTGCTGCGCTCCATCAAGACGGAATGGGACCTGCTATCCCGGAAAACCGAAGCCGTTATCGAGGCTTTCAAGCCTGATTCAAAATAATCAATGTCCATCCATGTGAAATGGATGGACATCAATTTTCTCCGACCCGGCTTAACCCGGATATTTCATGAATTTTTTCGACTATAGTTGTTTAACCAATAAACTCAAATGGTTATTGATAATTTCTGACTTTTTTAAAAATACAAATTGTCATTGGCCGTTTA
>JBKHHL010000032.1:0-21272 GCA_046539175.1 Desulfosudaceae bacterium | reverse complement strand
TACTTGATAAAATGAGCAGCACCAAGAATAATGGTGATTTTTTAAAAGCCATGAATTCATGACGGCTTTAGCCGTCCAATAAGAATGATGGAGGTTAAGAACATGAAGAAAGAGATTCATCCGGAATATCATGAAGCCAGGGCCAGATGCGTGTGCGGTCATGAATTTACGGTCGGCTCCACCCGGGAATCGATCAACGTCGAAATCTGCTCCAAGTGCCATCCCTTTTTTACAGGCAAGCAGAAGCTGGTTGACACCGCCGGTCGCATCGAACGCTTCCGCAGGAAGTATGCCAAATATGATCAGAAAGACGCCCAGTAGTAAGCGGTTGGTATTGACCACCGATAGAAAGCGGCAGGCCGGCCGGATGGTGAGCAGCCGGTCAGATTATTAAAGGGCCCCTTTGGCGGGGATAGGAGCGCGACCGGGAATTACCGGGAAATGTTTGATAAATTACAAGAGGCGGAAGACCGGTTTTCCCGGCTGGAATCCATGATGGCGGATCCGTCGGTGATTCAGGACCGGGAAGCGTATCAGCGTTACAGCCGCGAACACTCCGAGTTGTCCAGGATAGTCGAAGTATATCGTGAATATCAGGATATCGAGACCGATTTGTCGGAAAGCCGGGAGCTGCTTCAGGACAAAGATCCGGAGATCAAGGCCCTGGCTCAGCAGGAGGTCGATGAACTGACCCGCCGCCGGGAAGAGCTGGAAAGCCGACTGAAAAAGCTGCTTATCCCCAAAGACCCCAATGATAAAAAGAATGTTTTGATTGAAATCCGGGCCGGTACCGGCGGAGATGAGGCGGCCTTGTTCGCCCATGATCTGTTTCGCATGTACTGGCGCTTCGCCGAGCAGAAGGGCTGGAAAATTGAGATCATGAGCAGCCATGAGACCGGGGTGGGCGGATACAAGGAAGTCGTTTTAATGGTATACGGTCAAGGCGCTTTCAGTTATTTCAAGTATGAAAGCGGGATTCACCGGGTCCAGCGGGTTCCGGAAACCGAGACCCAGGGCCGGATTCACACTTCGGCGGTGACCGTGGCGGTGTTGCCCGAGGCCGAAGAAGTCGAATTGACCATTGATCCCACTGATATTAAAACTGACGTTTTCCGGGCCAGCGGTCCGGGAGGGCAGTCCGTCAACACCACCGATTCGGCCGTGCGGTTGACTCATCTGCCGTCCGGGGTGGTGGTCACCTGCCAGGATGAAAAATCCCAGCTCAAAAATAAAAATAAAGCCATGAAGGTCCTCCGGGCCCGTCTTCTGGATCGTTTAATAGAAGAACAGAATGAGAAGCGGGATGGCGAGCGCAAGGACCAGGTCGGTTCCGGCGACCGCAGCGGCCGCATCAGAACCTATAATTATCCCCAGGGCCGGGTTACCGACCATCGGGCCGGCATCACCATGTATAAACTGGACACCATTATGCAAGGTGACCTGGAACCGCTTATCGAGGGGCTGGCGGCCTTTTTCAACGCCCGGCAATTACAGCAATCCCCGGACAACGGCAATGCCTCCTGACAGTGCCCGCTGGACCATTCTGGATGTCATGCAGTGGGCGGCTAAATATTTTACCTCCCATGATGTCGAAAGTCCCCGCCTGTCCTCGGAACTGCTGCTGGCTCATGTGCTCGGTCTCAACCGCCTGGATCTTTACCTGGACTACGATCGTCCCCTGGAAGCCGACGAGCTGGCCGCCTTGCGGGCCCTCATTAAACGACGGGCCGGTGGCGAACCGGTAGCCTATATTGTCGGTGAAAAGGATTTCCGGGAAGCCTCTTTCGAAGTCTGCCGTCATGTCCTGATCCCAAGGCCCGACACGGAAACCCTGGTGGAATGCGCCCTGGACGCCCTGGACGGCCTGACCGGCCACAACCTGTCCGGAACCGGTGAGACCACCGTCTGGGAGCCGGCTACCGGCTCCGGAGCGGTGGTTTTATCTCTGGCGGCGCGATTGCCGCAGGTCCGGTTCGTGGCCTCGGATATTTCTCCGGCCGCCCTGGAAGTAGCCCGACGCAATGCCGCCCGCCAGGGACTGCTGGATCGGGTGAACTTTTTCGCGGCGGACTGGACGGTGGGACTACGGCCGGGCCGGGCCGTTTTCGACATGATCGTGGCCAATCCGCCTTATGTTTCCACCGGTGAATTGCCGCAGCTGGCCCGGGACATCCGTGATTATGAACCGGCCATCGCCCTGGACGGGGGAAAGGACGGGCTTACCCAGGTTCGCCGCCTGGTTTATTCGGCGGCTGATTTTCTTTCTCCCCGGGGATTGCTGCTGCTTGAGATCGGATGGGATCAAAAGGAGGCCGTGGCGGGTCTGGCCCGGGAAACCGGCTCCTACGCCACGGTTGATTTTGTCCGTGATCTGGCCGGCCATGACCGGGTGGCGCTTCTGCGCAGGAAATCCGCGCCGACTTCCTGAACTCAGCCGTCGCCCTTGTAAGGGTTTTTTTGTCCGGGATTTTTTTTGAAATATCCGGGTTAGCGGGAAATAACAAAAAAAAGTTGTTTTAAACAAAGCATATCTGTTATATATATATGGATTTAACATAAGATCGTAACATAAAACACACGCTTCCGGACCCGGGGCCGGGTGCTTTTCCCAGGTCGGAAGAGTCGGTGCCGGGGATGACGGGAGCGGCGGAACAACCACATTCAAGGAGAAAGTTATGAGCAATCATGTAACCATGAAGGAACTGCTGGAAGCGGGTGTCCATTTCGGCCATCAGACCAGGCGTTGGAACCCCAAGATGAAACCCTATATTTTCGGGGCCAGGAACGGCATCTATATCATTGATTTGCAGAAAACGGTGCGTCTCTTCAAGGATGCCTATGAATTCATCGTCAAAACCGTGGAAAACAACCGCTCCGTCCTGTTCGTCGGCACCAAGAAACAGGCCCGGGAATCAATTTACGAAGAGGCCAACCGGGCTGAGATGTATTACGTTCATAACCGCTGGCTGGGCGGCATGATGACCAATTTTCAGACCATTAAAAAAAGCATCGATCAGCTGCACCACCTCAATGAGATTATTAATGACGGCTCCATCGAGATGTACCCCAAAAAGGAGCAGGCGCAACTGTCCAAGCATCGGACCAAGCTGGATAATGTCCTCGGTGGTATTCAGAATATGACCAAGCTGCCCGGAGCGGTTTTTGTGGTGGATATCAAAAAAGAAGCCATTGCCGTGAACGAGGCTAATCGCCTGGGTATCCCGGTGGTGGCCGTGGTGGATACCAATTGTGATCCGGACCCGGTTGATTATATCATACCCGGCAACGATGACGCCATCCGCGCCATTCGGCTGATATCTTCCAAGATGGCCGATGCCTGCCTGGAAGGCGCCCGTCGCCGGCAGGAGAAAGAACAGGCGGAAACCGATAAGCAGGCGGCCGCCGAAGCGGCGACCCAGGAAGCCGAGGAAGAGGCGGCGGCCAAAGCCGGGGAGCGGGAAGTGATTTCAGACGGCACCGAAGGTCCCATTGTGGAGCGCATCAGGCGGTCGGGGTTCTCCTCGGTTTCCGATTTCGAAGATAATTTTGAGGATCTGCCTTCGGAGTCAGCGGCAGTTCCGGAAGAGCAACCGGACACAGCCCCGGCGGACGCCGCCCCGGCTGCTCAGCCGGAGATTAAAACAGAAGACTAACCACAGGAAATAGCAGAGGAGTAATACTCATGGGAACGATAAGCGCCGGCATGGTCAAGGAGTTGCGCGAAAAGACCGGTGCCGGAATGATGGATTGCAAGGAAGCCCTGACCGAGTGCAACGGGGACATCGAAAAATCGGTTGATTTTTTAAGAACCAAGGGACTGGCCAAGGCGGCCAAGCGGTCCGGGCGGGAAACCGCCGAAGGTTTGGTAGAGTCCTATATTCATATGGGCGGTAAGATCGGTGTTCTGGTTGAAGTCAACTGCGAGTCCGATTTTGTGGCTAAAACCGATGATTTCAAAGAGTTTGCCAAAAATATCGCCATGCATATCGCCGCTTCCAGCCCGGCCGGAATCGAGCCGGAAGATGTTCCGGCCGAGGTCGTGGAAAGGGAGCGGGCCGTGTATCGGGAGCAGGTTCTGGAGATGGGCAAGCCGGAAAACATGGTTGATAAGATTGTCGAGGGAAAAATAAAGAAGTTCTATAAAGAAGCCTGCCTCATGGATCAGGCTTACGTCAAGGATCCCGGCATCTCCGTTCGTGACTACACTAACGAAACCGTCGCCAAGATCGGAGAGGTCATCAGGATCAAGCGTTTCACGCGTTACCAGCTGGGGGAATAAATCCGTTGACAAAGCCACGGTATCATCGAGTTCTTTTAAAACTGAGCGGTGAAGCGCTGATGGGAGACCAGAGTTTCGGCATCAGCTCTGACATGATCAGGTATATGGCGGACGAGGTGGTGTCCGTGGCCAGGATGGGGGTTCAGATCGCGGTAGTGGTGGGCGGCGGTAATATCTTCCGGGGCGTGGCCGCCAGCTCTTACGGCATGGATCGTACGGCGGCGGATCATATGGGCATGCTGGCCACGGTCATCAACAGCATCGCCCTGCAGGACGCCATTGAAAAAAAGGGAATCGAAACCAGGATCCAGACGGCCATTGAAATGCACGCCGTGGCCGAACCGTATATTTTGCGGCGGGCGTTGCGTCATCTGGACAAGGGGCGCATCGTAATTTTCGCGGCCGGCACCGGCAACCCCTATTTTACCACCGATACCGCCGCCGTGTTGCGGGGGGAAGAGATCCACGCTGAGATTTTTTTAAAGGCGACCCGGGTGGACGGGTTGTATGACGCGGACCCGGAAAAATCCAGCGACGCTAAATTTATTAAGCAAACGACTTACATGAAGGTGCTGGAGAAACAATTGGGCGTCATGGATTCGACGGCCATTTCGCTGGCCATGGACAACAGCCTGCCGCTGATAGTCTTTTCCATCAAGGAGGCCGGCAATGTCCGGCGGATTGTCTGCGGGGAGGATATCGGTACCTATATCAGCAACAGCTGAAAATTTATCCGCGCCAACTAAACAGGGATCAGAGCCATGATTGATTTAGTTTACGATGAAACCAAGGACAAAATGGAAAAGTCACTGGCGGCTTTTGCCTCTGACTTGAGGAAGGTCCGCACGGGCCGGGCCTCACTGTCTCTGGTCGACGGGATTACCGTCGATTATTACGGAACGCCCACTCCTTTAAATCAGATGGCGTCCCTGTCAGTGCCGGAAAGCCGGCTGATTGTCATTCAGCCCTGGGACGCCACCGTTATCAAGAGCGTGGAAAAAGCCATCCTGCAATCCAATATCGGCCTGACTCCCAGCAACGACGGCAAAGTTATCCGTCTTTCCGTGCCGCCTTTGACCGAGGAGCGCCGCCGGGAAATAGCCAAGCAACTCCGGCAGATGGTCGAGGACTACAAGGTGGCCGTGCGCAATGTCCGGAGGGACGCCAACGAAAATCTCAAACAATTGAAAAAGGACGGGGATATTTCCGAGGATGACGCTTTCGCCGCCCGGGACAAGGTGCAGGAGCTGACCGACAGTTACGTGGAGCGTATTGACGAAATATACAAGGAAAAAGAGAAGGAAATCCTTGAACTTTAATCATTCCGCGGAATCTCTCCGTCGGAACCTGGACGGGAACCGCTTGCCCGCTCATATCGCCATCATTATGGATGGCAATGGGCGCTGGGCCGAAAAAAGGTCGCTTCACCGGCTGGAGGGACATCGCCGGGGAGTGGAAACCATTGAAGAAGTGGTCAAAGCCTGCCGGGATATCCCCATCCCCTGGCTGACCCTGTTTGCCTTTTCCACTGAAAACTGGAATCGCCCGGAAGACGAGGTGGCCGGTATCATGAACCTGCTCCGGGAGTTCCTGGCCAATCAGCAGAAGAAGTTAAGAGATAACGGCATTCGTCTCAACGTGGTGGGCGAACGTCAGCGGCTGCCCCGGGTGGTGAACCGGGCCTTGACGGAAGCCCTGGCTTTTACCAGCGACGGCACCAGCATGGTCTTGACCATCGCTTTGAGCTACGGTGGCCGTTCGGAAATATCCCGGGCCGCCCGCAAGCTGGCCGAAGCCGCCCGGGACGGCCTGGTAGCACCGGAAGACATTGACGAGGAGATGTTCGCCTCATGTTTGTACACCAGTGATCTGCCTGATCCGGATCTGCTGATTCGTACCAGCGGGGAGATGCGGATCAGTAATTTTCTGTTATGGCAACTGGCTTATACCGAAATGTTCATTACCGATACTCTGTGGCCGGATTTCGGCACTGAGGAACTGCTGTCGATCATAAAATCTTACCAGAACCGGGACCGCCGTTTCGGAAAAATCTGAACCCGGTTGACCGGCAGGCGGGTTCGGACCGGAAAGTCACACCGGCAGGGCTCTGACGGAGTTACCCGGGCGGATATATTCCGGCTGACCTGATTTATCTGAGAATATCGCGCTTACGAATATTTCAGGGGGAGACAATTTGACATGCATCTGCAACGGTGGCTGACGGCAATTATACTGATTCCTTTCGTGGTGACGATCATCTATTTTTCGCCCTCCTGGTTTTTTACCATTTTTATCTGGCTGGCCTCCCTGATCGCGCTGTATGAATATTACGGCATTGTCCTGGCCGGGTCCGATCAGGCCGGTTTGTCCGTTACCACGGTATCCGGTTTTCTGGCCGCCACCGTCATCATTTTCGCCGCCCCGGCCGGCCGCTTCGACGTAATTTGCCTGCTGCTCTGCGGCCTGCTGGTTTTTTCCGGTATGCGGTCGCTGCGCCGTTACGGCCATCATCCCGAGGCTCCGGCAACCGTCCTGAAACAGATCACCGGCCAGGTGTATCTCCCCCTGATTCTGTCACTGGCGGTGGTTATTCATCAGGGCAGCCACGGCGTTACCTGGCTTTTTTTGCTGCTGGTGATCGTTTTTCTGGGAGATACCGGCGCCTATTACGCCGGTACCTACCTGGGCCGCCATAAGTTATTGCCGGAAGTAAGCCCCAAAAAAACCATCCAGGGAGCCCTGGGCGGTCTGCTGGCCACGGTCCTGGCCGGCTGCCTGGCCAACGGGTTTTTCCCGGTGCTGCCGGGGCAGCTTGATATGCCCCGTCTGCCCTGGGTGGGAGCGGTAATCATGTTCGTGGCTATCAGTATCTGCGGCCAGGCCGGGGACCTGTTTGAATCGGTCTTGAAGCGCGAGTCCGGTGTCAAGGATTCCGGGGTTATTTTTCCGGGGCATGGCGGTCTGCTGGACCGGATAGACGCCGTGCTGTTCGCTGTTCCGGTGGCCTATCTTTTTAAAATTTACGTGTTTACGTCATGAAACGATTATCTGTCCTCGGCAGTACCGGCTCCATCGGCACCAGTACCCTGGCGGTGGTGGCTGATTTTCCGGATCTTTTTTCGGTGCGGTCCCTGGGAGCCGGCAATAACATGACCCTGCTGGCCGACCAGGTCAAACGATTCGCCCCGGAAACGGCGGTAGTCATTGATGAGGACCGGGCCCGGGAATTGCGGGAAAAGCTGCCGGCCGGTACTGCCATTGAAATTCTCTGCGGAGAAGAGGGGTACCGGGCCGCGGCGGCCGAGCCCGCCGTGGACGTGGTCGTCTCGGCCATGGTCGGCGCCGCCGGCCTGGAGCCTACTATGGCCGCGGTTGAGGCCGGCAAAACCGTGGCCCTGGCCAACAAGGAAGTGCTGGTCATGGCCGGGGAGGTGGTCATGCCCCTGGCCGCGGAAAAGGGCGCCGTCATTCTGCCGGTGGACAGTGAACACAGTGCCGTTTTTCAATGCCTGGAAGGCCATGACCGTCGATTTCTGGATCGCCTTCACCTGACCGCTTCGGGCGGCCCTTTTTTGAATAAAAGCCGTTCGGAAATAACAGCGGCCGGTCCGCGGGCGGCCCTGTCCCATCCCACCTGGTCCATGGGAAAAAAAATTTCCATCGACTCGGCCACGCTTATGAATAAAGGGCTGGAGGTGATCGAGGCGGCCGCCCTGTTTGACGTGACGGCGGCCGATATCGAGGTGCTTATCCACCCCCAGAGTATCGTGCATTCCCTGGTCTCTTACGTGGACGGGTCTATGCTGGCCCAACTGGGCGTGCCGGATATGCGGGGCGCCATTGCTTACGCCCTGTCGTATCCGGAAAGACTGCCCGCCACGTTGCCCGCCCCGAACCTGGCTGAACTGGGAGCGCTGACCTTTGCCAAGCCGGATCAGCGGCGATTCCCCTGTCTGGCCCTGGCCTACGAGGCGGCCCGCCTTGGCGGCACCTGCCCGGCCGTGCTGAACGCCGCCAATGAAGTGGCCGTGGCGGCCTTTCTGGAAGAACGACTGTCTTTTTATGGCATGGCCGTGCTGATCGAGGCGGTTCTGGAACAGCACACGCCGGTAGGTTCGCCCGGCCTGGTCGACATCAAAGCGGCCGACGCCTGGGCTCGGGAACGCGCCACGGCGCGTCTGGCCGGAGAAACAAGGACGCGGTAAAATTATGACAAGTATTGTGGCCCTGGTAATTGTGCTGGGGGTATTGATTTTTTTTCACGAGTCTGGCCATTTTCTGCTGGCCCGTCTGTTCGGGGTGGGAGTGGAGCGTTTTTCCCTGGGGTTCGGTCCCCGTTTGCTGGGATTCCAATCCGGCCGGACCGACTATCGGCTTTCGGCCATTCCCCTGGGCGGCTATGTCAAGATGGTGGGTGAAGACCCGGAGGAAGAGATCGAGGCGGCGGACAAGGCCGTGTCCTTTACCCATAAGCCGGTCTGGCAGCGAAGCATTATCGTGGCGGCCGGTCCGGTCTTCAACCTTTTGCTGGCCATCCTGATTTTTTACGGTCTGTTCCTGGCTCAGGGCCAGACTTATCTCAAACCGGTTATCGGGGAAGTCAGTCCGGATATGCCGGCCGCCGAGGCCGGAATCCGGCCGGGAGATCAGGTCAAGGCCGTTAACGAAAAAACCGTGACTACCTGGTCGCAGATGGCGAACATGATCGAGGAGGCCCAGGACCGGCCCTTGTCGCTTTCTATCAAGCGCCAGGGCGATATAAGGACCTTTACCATCGAACCCCGGCTGGAGGACGGTCAAAACATTTTTGGAGAACCCCGCCAGCGCTACCTGGTGGGAATTGCCCCGGCCGGATCTTTCCTGCGCGATCCCGTCGTCGGTCTTGTCTCCCTTGACGAGGTCATCCGGGAACCGCTGGGGCCGGTCAGCGCCCTGGTGAAAGGCGTTGAGCAGACCGCCCGGATTATAGGCCTGACCGGGCTGGGCGTGGCCAAGATCATCGCCGGTTCGGTCTCGTCAAAGGAAATCGGGGGCCCCATCCTGATTGCCCAGATGGCCGGCCAGCAGGCCGAACACGGCCTGGCCAGCCTGCTGGCTTTTATCGCTTTTATCAGCATCAACCTGGCCATCATCAATATCCTGCCGATTCCGGTTCTGGACGGCGGTCACCTGATGTTTTACGCCTGTGAAGCCGTCCGGGGCAAACCGGTTACCCTGAAAACCCGTGAAACCGCTCAGCAGATCGGTCTGTTTCTTATCTTTTTTTTGATGATTCTGGCCTTTTATAATGATATTATGCGTTTTTTTGAATAAAGGGAAAATATGCCACATCGTCTGGAAATAGCCCTGCAACCGGAACTGGCCGATGCCGAGGGGGCGACCGTCGAAAAACGGGCCGGGGATTACCTGGGGCTGGAGGTGAGCCGGGTCCGGGTGGTGCGGCTTATAACCATTGACGCTCCCCTGACCGAAGCGGAACTGGCCGCTGCCCGGGACATATTTACCAATCCGGTTACCCAGGTGTCCTCCTACGAGCCGCTGGCGGTTGATTCCGACTGGATCATCTGGGTCGGTTTCCGTCCCGGGGTCAAAGACAATCCCGGAGATACCGCCCGGGAAGTACTGGCAGACAGTCTGGATCGCCCTTTTGCCGGTGGGGAAGGTGTTTATACCTCGCGGCGTTATTGTCTCCGGGCCGACAGCCTCTCGGCGGACCAGGCTGAAACCATCGCCCGGGAACTGCTGGCCAACGATACCATCGAACAGTGGCAGGTGATCGCCCGGGCGGACTGGGATGAGAGCCGGGGCATCGGATTTATCATTCCCCGGGTGATGCTGGACCACACGCCCACCGTGACGACGGTGCCGGTGGCCACTGACGACGAGCTGGCGCGGGTCAGCGCCGAACGTAACCTGGCTTTGAATCCCAGCGACGTGCCCACCATCCGGGCCTATTTTCGCCGTCCCGAGGTGCGCCAGTCCCGGGCGGCGGTGGGGCTGGATGATCCCACTGATATCGAGCTGGAATATATCTCTCAGGCGCGGAGCGACCATTGTAACCACAACACCTTTCAGGGGAAATTTTTTTACCGGGACGGCGCTTCCGCGGAACCGGTCACTATTGACAATCTTTTCGCCACCTGCATCCGGGAGCCGACCCTGGCTCTTAAGGAGCAATATCCCTGGGTGGTCTCGGTGCTGTGGGATAACGCCGGGGCGGCCCGGTTTGACGCTGATCATTATTATGTTATTACCGGTGAAACCCACAATTCACCGTCCAACATGGAGGCCTATGGCGGGGCCATGACCGGGATAGTCGGGGTTTACCGGGATCCCATGGGGACCGGCCTGGGCGCCCGCCTGGTTATGGGAGGCTACGGTTTCTGCACCGCTCATCGTACCTATGACGGCGATCTGCGTCCCAAGCTGCATCCCCGACGACTGCTGGACGGGGTAATTGAAGGGGTCCGCGACGGGGGCAACAAGAGCGGTATTCCCACTACCTTTGGCCAGGTCTATTTCGATGACGGTTACCTGGGCAAATGCCTGGTTTTCGTGACCGCCATCGGCGTCATGCCGGCGCGGATCAAGGGCCGGCCCTCGGAAGAAAAAACCACCCGGCCGGGTGAGTTGATCGTCATGTGCGGCGGTCGCGTCGGCAAAGACGGCATCCACGGGGTGACCGCTTCCTCGGAAGTATTTTCCGAAACCACCCCGGCCGGGCATGTTCAAATCGGTGACCCCTATACCCAGAAAAAAATGCACGACTTTTTATTGGAGGCCCGGGACGAGGGGTTGATCAATTTCATCACCGATAATGGCGGCGGCGGCCTGTCTTCGTCGGTCGGGGAGTCGGCCGTCTTTGCCGGCGGTTGCCGGGTCTGGCTGGAAAAGGTGCCTCTGAAATACCAGGGGCTGGACCAGTGGGAAATCTGGGTGTCGGAATCCCAGGAGCGCATGACCGTGGCCGTCTCTCCGGATAACATCGGCCGTTTTCTGGAGTTGTCCGCCCGGCACGCCGTGGAATCCACGGTTATCGGGGAATACACCGATTCGGGCAAACTGCATATTCTCTACAACGATCAGACCTGCGCCTATATCGACCTTGACTTCATGGAAGCCGATTTTCCGCAGTGGGAGTTTGAAGCGGAATGGTTGACCCCGGCCGAGCGGGGCCTGTTTGAGCCGGTCCTGGGCGAGCCCGCTGACTATACCGCCCTGCTGACCGATCTGCTGGCCCGGCCCAATATCTGCAGCCGGGAATGGATCGCCCGGCAGTATGATCACGAAGTCCAGGGCGGCAGCGTTATCAAGCCGCTGGTGGGCCTCCGGCGGGATACTCCCTCGGACGCTTCGGTCACCCGGCCGGTACTTTCCTCGGATCGGGGGCTGGCTTTTGCCCAGGCCTTGCTGCCGGCCTGGTCCGCCATTGACACTTACGGCATGGTGGCCGGCACCATCGACGAGGCTGTCCGGCGGCTGATTGCCGTGGGAGCTCCGGTGGACGGTATCGGCGGGGTGGATAACTTCTGCTGGCCCAATATCCAGTATCATCCCGAAGCCAACCCGGACGGTAAATACAAGGCCGCCCAGCTGGTGCGGGCCTGCCTGGCCCTGCGGGATACCTGTCGGGACTACGGTATTCCCCTGCTGTCCGGCAAGGACAGCATGTACGTGGACGGCCATTTGCCGGGGTATTACGGTGAAACCCGAAAGGTCTCGGCTCCGCCCACGATGCAGTTTTCCGCCACCGCCGTGGTCAGGGATGTAAGAAAATGCCAGACCATGGATGCCAAGATGCCCGGCCACCTGGTTTATGTTATCGGACGGACCGGTTCTGAACTGGGCGCCTCAGAGTATTACGCCCATTTCGGGCTGACCGGCCTTAATCTGCCCCGGGTGACGGCCACGACCTTTCTGCCCTGTTATCGCCGGCTGGCTGAGGCTGTCCAGCGGGGGCTGGTCGCTTCCGTTCACGGGGTCTATCGGGGAGGCCTGGCGACACACCTGGCTCTGGTGGCCCTGGCCGGTGAGCTGGGGCTGGACATTGATCTGGCCGCGGTGCCGCAAAGTCCGGGATTGCGGGATGACGCCCTGTTGTTTTCGGAAAGCGCCGGCCGGTTTATCGTGACCGTCCCCCCGGCCGGGCGGGTTTCCTTTGAAGCCCTGTTTGAACCTGATCTTTGCGGCCGGGTGGGAAATGTCACCGGTCCCGGAGGCATCCTGGTTATCCGCAGCGGGGACGGCCGTCGGCTGGTGGATGTCCCGGTTAACTCTCTGAAAAGCGCCTGGCAGCAGCCCTTGGGAGGCCTGATATGACAAATTCCGCCAATGGCGTCGATTCCATCGGAGCCCCTTCATCAAAAGATTCCCGGGTCCGGGCGCTGGTTTTGTGCGGTTACGGCCTGAATTGCGACCGCGAAACCGCTTACGCCCTGGAACTGGCCGGGGCCGCGGCTGAGCGGGTGCATATCAACGAGCTTATTTCCGGCGAAAAGCGCCTGGACGATTTTCATGTTCTGGCCTTTGTGGGCGGATTTTCCTGGGGCGATGACCATGGCGCCGGGGTTATCTGCGCCCATCGTCTGAAGACCCGGCTGGGCGATGGCCTGGTAAATTTCGTGGCTCGCGGCGGACTGGTCATCGGTATCTGCAACGGTTTTCAGACCCTGGTCAACCTGGGGCTGCTGCCCGGGCTGGAGGGGGACTACCGTCGCCGGTCCGTGGCCCTGATCGCCAATGATTGCGGCAACTTCCGGGACGACTGGGTTCGTCTGGCCGTGACCGCGGAATCGCCCTGTGTCTTTACCAGCGGCCTGGATCAGATCGATTTGCCCATCCGCCATGGTGAGGGCAAGTTCTATTGCGCCCCGGAGATAGCTGCCGGCCTGGCGGCCGGCCACCAGGTGGCCCTGCGTTATGCCGACGCCGCCGGTCAACCGGCCGGTGGATCCTTTCCCGCCAATCCCAACGGCTCTCTCGACGATATCGCCGGCATCTGCGATCCCACCGGCCGGGTTTTCGGCCTCATGCCCCATCCCGAAGCCTGTCTTTTTCCCACCAGCCATCCCGGCTGGACCCGTCGGAAAGTCAGCGGTTCCCGCCGCCGGAACTCATCCGGCCCTGACGATCAAACCACCGACGGTGTCCGCATTTTTAAAAACGGGGTGGATTTTGTCAGGACCACTTCGCTCTGATCAGGGTGGATGGCTTCGTAAAGTCCAATATCTTCTGTCTTTGTTGCAGCGTTTTCCCTGAATTTCATGTACTGCTAAGTACGCTGCCTTCCTCGGAAAACCATGCGCCTTGATCTCGAACTCTTCATTTTGCCCTCCCGATTTGGATTTATTAGTGTCCATCCATTTCATATGGATGGCACCATCTGGTGTTTCCCATCCAGAAATGTGAATTTTTTCGCAAGGTCAAGGAAAACAAGGGGTTGCGCGGAGGCGTACTGGACGTACGCCGCACAAGCAACCCCGCAGTTTGACGTAGAGATTGCGGAAAAAGGCCATTTATGGATGGAAACTTTTTACGAAAACATCAGGGACCAGGTTGGTAAACCGATCCGGCCCGGCGGGCCCTGCCCGTTAAAAATTTTTATAGCCGGCTATTAAAATTTTTCATAGTTTAATACCGGAAAAGCCCTCCTTGGGCCCGTTCCAGGTGCTTTGCTCGGGTTCCGTAACAGGTTTCGGCTGCCTGGACTATTATATAATTATTTGATTTTAATTAATAAGATGTTTTTATACGGAAACGGCCGGTGGGTTTTCGACAAAAAACGGCCGGCCCGGCACAGAACTTGTATTACTTTAAAACGGAAAAAGAAGTTTTCATACTTAAGACAGCTGGAACCAACCTGGAACTGATCCGTAAGGACAATATGATGAAAGCCAATACCATCCTGCACCGCCACAGCGGGTTTACACTCATGGAACTGCTGATAGTCATCGCGATTATCGCCATTGTCAGCGCCTTTGCCGTGCCCAATGTGATCCGCTGGCGCAACAACTCCCAGGTCAACGCCGCCGCCCGGGACATGTACGCCGCTTTTCAGGCGGCCAGGTCCGAGGCGGTCAAGCAGAACATGTTCTGTACCATCGCCATGGATGCCGCTGTCGACGGAGAAGGCTATGATTACATCATGTTTCTGGAGGATCCGGAGACGGCCGACCTGGTCTTTAACGGAAGCGATACGATCATCCGATTACAACCCGGCATGAAACCGGGGAGAAATTTTTCCGAGTTTGGCAGCGTGGAGATGACCGGCGCTGATTTTGCGGCCGTGTCCTTTCGACCGGACGGGCTGCCGGTGGATGCCGCCGGCAACCCGGGCGGGGGCAGCGTTTTTCTGGAGGGAGTCCTGGATAAGGAGATTTCCCTGTCCAATGCCGGGGTGGTGGATATCATCAGCGGGTAAGATTTGAGGCTGAATTTGAAGATAAAATCAGAAATATAACCGGACAGACGGCAAGAGACAAAGAGATATTTCGGGAGATTGTAAGATGAGCCATCCTGCGAGCAACCAACAGGGATTTACGCTTCTGGAACTGATGATCGCCATGGTCGTGGCTTCCATTCTGGGCCTGGCCATGTACGCCTTCCAGCAGAGCCAGACGCGGCTGAGCGTCACCCAGGAGTCCCTGGCCAAAACACAGCAGAACGCCCGGGCGGCCATGCATTTTTTGGTCCGTGAAATCCGCGAGGCCGGGTGCGATTCCAGCGGGAAGCTGTTTGAAAAGGACCCGGCCGTTACCGAGGCCGATGCCGATTCCATTACCTTTTCCCGGGATCTGAATGATAATGAATCACTGGCAGATGAGGATGAAGATATTACCTATCTTCGGAATGCCCAGGGCAATCTCGTCCGAAGAGACAATAATACCGGTCAAAGCTATGAGGTGGCCGAAGATTTTGACGCCCTGAACTTTGTCTATTATGACGAAGACGGTAATCGCATCGCCAATGCCGACCTGTCCGACAACCTCAGGAATATTCGCGCTGTCTTGGTGACGGTGGTGGCCCGCTCCGGGGATGCTTTGCCCGGTGCCATGGCTTCTATTCCCGACACCCGCACTTACGAAAACGTGGAAGCCGGCGGCGCGGACGCCGAAGACACGGACACGCTTTTAGAGGCCAATGACGATTTGCGCCGGATCCAGCTGGCGACAAGGATCCGGCTGCGCAATACCCCGTAACCTGAGATCGCATTGTCATATCACACGGAGAATGACACCATGAAACCATATGCCAATCAAAACGGATTTTCTCTGATTGAGGTGATGATCGCCATGGCCATTTTCGCCATCGGCATCCTGGGCATCTCTTCCATGCAGACCCGGGCCACCAATTCCACCTCCATTGCCCGGGTCAGTACCGAGCAGAGCGCCTATGCCGTCGGCCAGATGGAAGAGTGGACCGGAATCTCCTTTGACGCTTTGCCGGATGGAAATACCGAGCTAACCCTCGACCAGATCAATAATTTGACCGGCCTGGGCCTGGAAGAACGCACCGATGATGGCGAGACCTATTTCGCAACCGCGGACGGGGCCTATGCCGTCGAAGGCGAAGTGGACGAGGGCGAGAAGATCGCCAATACCAAGACACTCACCCTGACTGTTACCGATTTGCGAAGGGGTGACGGTCGTGACCTTGATCTCCAATATACCGTTCCGCGAAAATAAACAGGAGGTTGGATCCATGAATATTTTTTTCCCTGGGAACATCGGCAACAACCAGGAAGGTTCCATGATCGTCATCGCCATCCTGCTGATTGCTCTGCTGACTATCGTGGGGGTAGCCTCCATGGATGACGCGGTAACAGAAAACCGCATCGCCATTAATGACCAGCTGCAGAAAATCGCTTTTTATCACGCTGACAGCGGCACCTCCGCCTTGGCACCGAAGTTGCTCCGGAATCTGCTGGTGGACGGCAAGAGCGGTGATCCCGGCAACCTGCAATATACGACTGACGAGGAAGGGGAAAGCCGGCTGGATCAATTTTACGATCATATCAAGGTGAATGATCCGTATGATGACGGTGAGCCGGACTTTGTCTGCCAGTTTGCCAGCGGAGAGGTGGAAACCGATGTGGAAAGGATCTACTTCCGGGCCCTACGCGGCGGTCAGGGGGTTGAGTTCGCTTCCGGGGCAGGCGCTGCTGGCGGTGGTGGGGCGGCCTATGAGCTGGGCTTCCGGGTTACTTCCGCGGGGTCCGGTCCCCGTGGGGCCACGGCGACGGTGCGGGCGGATTATCGCTATGTGCCGGGGATTGCCGGCGGCCTGTAGTCAATAAAAGGACAAAACAAAGCAACAGCCGGCCGGAGAGGCCGGGCGGTTATTTGATAACCAGGCAAGGGGGTCCATCATGAAACATTTTTTTCATCCAAGAACGATTATTTGCCGGTCAGCCGGCCTGCTGCTGGGGCTGTTTATGGGAGTGGCCGCGGTCCAGGCCACGCCCGCCATGAACGATTACTCGGTGGTCCCCTTTTTCATTGAGCAGGCCACGGTCAACCCCAATATCCTCATTGTCCTGGATAATTCCGGGAGCATGAACGAGTATGTCTATAGTAAAGATGAGGACGGCTCTCCGAGCACGTATGATCACGATAAAGAGTATTACGGCTATTTTTCCTCGGACTACATGTACAGTCACAACGGTAACAAGTTTGTCATCGACACCTCCGACGGCCGGTGGTCGGGCAATTTTCTCAATTTTGTGACCATGCGGCGCATTGACGTGCTGCGCAAGGTGGTCGCCGGCGGCAAGGCCACCAGCGCCGTTGGCACCGGCAGCCAGACCCTGTGGCAGGAGGCCGGCACCGGCTACGGCTATAAACACGTGTCTCACTCATGGAGGATTGACAATTGCTCCCTGTCGGACGTGACTCCTTACAGCGACGGGTCCTGGGCTTTCGTTATTAAGGATAAGGGCGAACTGGAAGTCCATAAACATGATTCTGAATCCTGGAAGCTTATCGACAAGCTGAAGGTCGGTGTGCAAAAGGACGTTGATTATGAACCGGACTGTTTTGACCAGGTGGGTGACGACAAGTACCGCCTGGCCGGAGTCATGCAGAAATTCGACGACGACGCCCAGTGGGGCAATCTCTGGTTAGTGGAGGATGCCAAGCAGAAATATGAGGGCGGGGCTATTTCCAACCCGGTCGGCCCGGTGGCCCAGTTTTCCAACATGATCACCGACATCCGCAACCAGCCCAGTGACGCGTGGACGCCCCTGGCCGAAGCCTATTACGTGGGCATGCAGCATTTCCGGCAGCTGGCGTGCGAAGACGGTCCCGGCTACAAATACGCCCCCGGTGCCGCTGACACCAACCATGATCCCTTTAAAACCAGCGAGTGGTGCGCCAAGAACTTTGTCCTCTTTCTGACCGACGGCATGTCCACCGAGGATGCCAATATCCCGGATTACCTCAAGGATTATTCCGAAGAAGAGGGGGTGGATTCGATTTTCATGAGTGATGAGGACGGCGGCGACTACACAGATTCCTCGGGCCGGTTTGACTCCGGGGGCACGGATTTTTTAAAGGATGTGGTCTATTACGCCCGCAGCAACAATCTGCGGGACGATGTCTACGGCGACACTAATCTCTTGTCCTATTTTGTGTACGCCTTTGGCGAAGATGAAAACGCCCGTAATCTGCTCATGGAGGCGGCCCGTCAGGGCGGTTTCGAAGACCGGGACGGCGACGGCAAGCCGGACAAGGAGGGCGAAGAGTGGGACAAGGACGAGGACGGCATTCCGGACACCTATTTCGAGGCCCAGGAAGGGGACCAGTTGGAGCAGGAACTGGAACGGGCCATCGCCGCCATCCTGGCCCGGGCCTCCTCGGGTACGGCGGCCTCGATTCTGTCCACCAATGAGGAGGGCGAAGGCTCCATGGTCCAGGCCTATTTCAACCCTTCCGTGCTGACCGAATCCGGGGAAGCCACCTGGCTGGGGTATATGCAGTCGCTCTGGATCGACAGCTGCGGTAACATGCGGGATGACAGCGGGGACACGCCCAACCAGCTGGATGCCCACGGCGACGGGGCCGATAAGATTATCGAGTTTGTTCATGATGAAGAGAATTCCAATACCGAGGTGCGGCGCTACCTGACCCATCCGCAGTATGACCAGGCGTGCGCCAGCTGCCAGGAGGAATACTGGGATAGCGAGGCCGATTGCGCCACCATGACCCCGACCTATGAAACCATCAAACTGGACGAGGTTCAGCCGCTCATGAATGCCGGCCGGAAATTGTTCGAAGCCGACCCGGCTGAGCGCAACATTTACACCAACGTGGCCGACGATACCAGCGACGGGGACGTAGAGCAGGTGGATTTCACCGTTGAGAACCAGGAATTAATCGCCCCCCACCTGGGCGTGAACTCCGAGTCCTATGACAAGTATGACATGCTGGGGTCGAGCGACGAGGAGCGGCAGGAAAACCTGATCAATTTTATTCGCGGCGACCACATCGACAGCGATACCTTTCGCAGCCGGCTGGTGACCGTGGAAAACCAGGACGGGTCGACCCGGGAGGACGTCTGGAAGCTGGGCGACATTGTCCAGTCCACCCCGCTGACCATCAGCGGGGCGATCGAGCAGTATGACGTTTACGGTCCCACCTCGGAAAGCCGATCCTATGAAAAATTCCGGCAATCGGTCCGCAACCGGGAGTCGGTGGTCTATGTCGGCGCCAACGACGGCATGTTGCACGCCTTTACCCATGGCTTACGCACCGATGCCGGGTTTGACGAGGTGGATTCCACCGACCTGGGCACCGAGCTCTGGGCCTATATTCCCCAGTCCCTGCTGCCGCATTTAAAATGGCTGGCCGACCCGGAATATTCCCATGTTTATTACGTCGACTTGAAGCCCCGGGTTTTTGACGCCCACATCGACCGGGATGGCGATGGAACCCCGGAATGGGGCACCTTCATGATGCTGGGTCTGCGCATGGGCGGCAAGGATATCTGGACGGCTTATGATTTTGACGGGGACGGTGACATGAGCAACGATGACGGCACCCTGGAAACCAGAGACTATTCCCCCACCTATACCATGATCGACATCACCGAGCCCCGTAAACCCGAGGTGATGTGGGAACGGTCGTATGAGGGGATGGGCCTGAGCTTTGCCGAGCCGACCGTGATCAAAAATCAGGAAAATTGGTACGCCATTTTCGGTTCCGGTCCCAAGGAGAGCGACCGTTCCCGCAAGGCCGACCTGCAGGGCTGGTCGGACGGCGAGGCCGGGGACGGTCATATCTACGTGGTGGATCTGGCCACGGGCAAGCCGGTGACCAATTCCGACGAGGATGAGTACCTCTTTTCCACGGACAAGCCCAAATCCTTTTTTAATTCGCCGGTCAGCCTGGATATGGATTTAAACATGAACGTGGACGGTATTTACATCGCGGAAACCTATGACGCGGCCACCAAGTATAAGCTGGACAAAGATGAGACGGAATGGAAAAGCACGCTCTACAAGATCCACGTGCCCACCGGAGAGGACGCCGAGGGCAATGTCAATTATGCCGGTCCGGAAGAATGGGAGCGGCGGACCCTGTTCGAGAACGACCAGGCCCTGACCGCTCCGGTTTCCCTGAGTACGGACAATAATGATAACCTCTGGGTCTATTTCGGTACCGGCCGTTTCATGGGGGCGGTGGAGAATGATGAGAAAGGCCCCATCTTCGATGACCGCCAGAGTACGGAGCAGCAGTACATGTACGGGCTCAAGGATCCCTACTACAACAAAACCCGGCATGGGGACAGTTATTATCTCGATGACGACGCCTCCCTGACCCTGGATCGCAGCACCCTGTTTGATTCCAACAGCGTCGCTATCGGGCTGCAGGAAAGCGAACACGGCACCCAGGAGATGGTCTTTGACGCCGATTCCAGCACTCTGTGGGAGGATCCTGCCGGGGAGGGGCCGGACGGGCAATGGGACACCCTGACCAATTATGTCCGGAAACACACCGACGGTTGGTATATTACCCTGGATCTGGATACTTCCGACGAGGAGTCGCCGGAATCGGAACGGGTTGTCAGTAAACCCGCGGTTTTCGGGGGTGTTACCCTGTGTTCCTCCTATACCCCCCTGTATGATCCCTGTCTGTTCGGCGGATATTCCAACCTCTATTCCGTCTACTATGAAACCGGCACCGCTTATAAAGAACATCTGCTGCTGGATTATGATGACGGAGAGTGGGATTATGACGGGCAGACCTATACCCTGGTATCCAAGAAGTCCCCCAGCTTCGTGGGCGCGCCGCCGCCATCCATCGGTATTCACTCCGGCCGGGAAGGCAGCAGCGCTTTTATCCAGCAAAGTACCGGCCAGATACTGAAGCTGAACATGGATACGGCCCTGAAGATTCGCTCCGGCCTGTCCGGCTGGCGCACGCGGTGGTAAGGTCTGGCAATAAATCTTTACGGGAGGTATGATGATGAGACAATTATTTCACACCGGCAGATGGCAGGCCTACTGGGTAATCGGCGCCCTGGTTGTGGCCCTGATGGCCGGGGGGAGCAATCCCCTGGCCGCCGCCGGTCCGGGTGAAGACCGGGAGGTTCCGGGCATGACCATGACCGCCAAGATCGTCGCCAAGCACCCGGAATACATTGTTGCCGCAGATGAGAATGGTCACAAGCAGCGGTTGGAGGTGTATTCCGAGACCATGATCCAAAAAGCCGACGGCACCCGGACCGCCCTGGAATATCTGATCGTTCCCTGTACGGCCCATATCGAAACGTTCGGTTCCCGGGAAGACAAGATTGGGGTTCGGAAAATCGAGGTCATGGAAACATCACCGACCGGTACCAGTCACTGGTCAACACCGCCGCCGGAATAAATCGGCTGGATCGGCGGGCGATGCTGACCGCCGGATTCCGGATTGAAACGTAAAAAACCGCCTTTTTCCGGTTGTGGAAAAAGGCGGTTTTTGGTTGGGAAGGCCGGCGCCGTTTTATCCCGGAT
>JBKHHL010000146.1:0-6413 GCA_046539175.1 Desulfosudaceae bacterium | reverse complement strand
GCCTTGCAGGTGGAGCCAGGGGCTCGGGCTCAAATCGACTCGTGAAATATCCGGGTTAGGGCTGCTTGTTCGGCCGTCTCATTTCGTAATCAGTTAATCGCTTTTCCGGAAAACCCGAGATCCTTTTTGTTGGCGTCCTGATACCTGCAAAATCAAGAAATACCCGGGTCAGACTGGAATTTCAATGATAAACCTGGTCCCCCGGGGAGTGTTGTCGTGTACCGTGATCTTGCCGCCGTGATCTGTAATAATGGAGTTGACAATGGCCAGTCCCAGTCCCATGCCCGTTTTTTTGGTGGAGAAATAAGGCTCAAACAGGTTTCCCTTGGCCTCATCCGGGATGCCTTTGCCGGTGTCGGCAAACTCCAGGACGATTTTTCCGGCCGCTGGCTCTTCGGAGACGGTGATGTTGATCTCACCGGCTCCGCCCATGGCTGAAATGGCGTTGTCGATAAGGTTGATCAGGGCCTGCTTGATCTGCTGTCGATCCAGGTTCAACAGGGGCAGTTTTTCCGGGGCGCTCACCACAAAGTCGATCTGATCATCGTCTTCTGAGTATAAATCAGCGGTTTCCCGGATGATAGGCAGCAGATCACAGGGTTCTGGCTTGGCCATGGGGAATTTGGCAAAGGAGGAAAACTCATTGACCAGGTTCCGGATCAGGTCCACATACTCCATAATAGTTCGGAGGCATTCGTTAAATACCGGGTCGTCAATCTCCCGGGTGAATCTGCGTTTGAGTCGCTGGGCGGACAGGGATATCGGCGTCAAAGGGTTTTTAACCTCATGGGCGATGCGGCGGGCGACTTCCCGCCAGGCGGCCATGCGCTGGGCCCGTTCCAGTTCCGTCAGATCATCGACCACCAATACCAGCCCCATGTACTGGCTGGTCCGTTCATGACGGAGGGCATTTAAGTACATTATCAGGCTGCGCGGTCGTCCGTTTATGGTCAGCCGCAGAGGCAGGTTCATGGTGTCTTCTCCGCCATCCCTGATTCGGGACACGCAATCGCGGGCCAGCCGCAGGTAGTGGCCACTGAGGACATTGGCGTAATAACGGTTGACTACGTCATGATGCTGCAGGGAGAGCATCCTTTCCGCGGATTTGTTCAGCGTGGTAATAAAGCCGTCAGCGTTCAGCGAAATGACCCCGGTGGAGATGTTGTCCAGAACAGTTTCCATGTAGAGGCGCCGTTCTTCCAGCTCGTCTTTCTGGATTTTCAGGATACCGGCTGATTCTTCCAGCTGCTGCCGACCGGTCCGCAGGTCATCGGTCATTTTATTGAAAGACTGTACCAGCATGCCGATTTCATCGTCAGCCAGCTGTTCAATGGTATAGGACAAATCACCGGAGGCGACTTTTTCCAAGCCCTTAGCCAGTTCCATGATCGGGGTGGTAATGGATTTGGCAATGAAAAATCCGAACCAGACGGCGCAGAAGACAACCAGCAGGGCAACCAGGGTCAGGGAAATAAGATAGGTACCCTGAATGGGGTCCTGCAACATTTTAATCTGCCGGTATTCTTTGTATCCGCGAGAGATGGCCGCCAGGTCATCGGTCAGGCCGGGCGGAAGGAGGACGGAAATAACCAGAAAAGCGCTGGCTTCCGACCGGGGCGCGCCGTAAGGCACGGAAGAGATGGAACTGACCAGCTCACCGGAGCCGGTCTCCCGGGTAATGGTGTTGGTGTTGGTGTCTGCCGGCGCTTCTTTGCGCAGATTGCCGGCGCTTATTTTTTCAAGAGGTATTGTCTCAAGCTCCGGAGAAATAGCGTAAGTAAGCCGGTCAGCCTCGGGTGAATAAACCTCCACCGCGTTTAAGTGGAATTCCCGCTGCACAATCTGGGTATAGCGGGCCAGGTCCTCTTTTCTGGCGGCATTAAGCAGGTTCTGTTTTTTAATCTGGTAAGCGGTTCGTTTCAGAAAAAAGAGATTATTGCTTTCGATATGCGTATAAATGCTTTTGCCAACTTGTAAAGAATGTTCCAGCGCCTGTTCCACGGGGACGTTGAACCAGAACTTGATACTGGTAGTAATAAAGTTCATGGAGAAAAAAAACAGGACAATGGTCGGTACCAGGGTCAGGGTAATAAAGGCCACCACCAGGCGGGTTCGCAGCCGGGCGCCCATGACGTTCTGGCGGCGGTCGTAAAAAAGTTTGACCAGATTGCGGAAAACCAGAAAAATAAGAAGAATTATCAACAGCAGATTGATGTTGATGAGGATGAACATCAAGACCGTGTTGGAGACGGGAATCTGGGTGCCGAAATGGATGACGCGGCTTTCCACGAAAGTCAGGATGGCCACCGTGAACAGGAGGCCGATGATGATAAGGCTTTCCCGCTGCCTGCGCCGCCGCTCTTCCTCGGACAGCCCCGACATGAAAGAGCCCACTATCTTAAACAGTTTCTTTACCATAGACGGGAGCACTTGAACCTTTTACGTTGCCGTCTCAATCCGGACGTTACGAAAACAGCAATCCCGGGTTAATAAGTAAAATAAATCGTGTGCCAGTCCGTCTCTATATCCCAGAAAGAAAGAAAAAACAGTACATAGTGAAGATAAAACGGCAGGGTCATTTTATCCAGCTCCGCCTTGGCCTTGATCTGATACCTTTCTCCCTTGTTCAGCGCGTCCATCTGGCTCAGAAGAAGTCCTTCAATTTTGCACATGTGTTCCCTGGCTTCGGCAAAAGACTTGGTGGTCAGCGGCTGGCCTTTTTCCCAGGATCGGGTGACCGCGTAGGTCTCCTTGATATTGTTATACTGGATAGTATGATTAACTTCCAGCTCGGTGATTTTTTTGTCCAGCCAGAGGGCCCGGGTCTGGTGGAGCTTGATAATAAAGGAAAAAGTGGCCGGTACCCCGCTCTGGACCGCCTCGGTGATTTTTTCGTTAAAAGCGTTCTCGATTCGGGCAAAAAAAAGGAGTTGATTCGGGGTGTTGGTTACGATGATGTCCGTCAACCGGGCGTTGGCGGACCAGGCCAGGGTGCTCTGGGACATCAGAAAGAAACAGCAGAGCAGAACCACGCTGGGTTTTTTCATCCGTACCTTGTTTGTCCCCATTGAGATTAATCCCGTGTTGGCTTTGCGGCCGGGTTGAGCCCCGTCAGCCCGGTTCAACCCGGAGTTTTTTCCGGCAAAACCTAACCAAACAGCTGTTTTCCGACTGAATACCGGCACCATACCTCGATATCGGTTTAAAAGGCAAGAGATTTCAGGCGGGTTTCATGACCGTCAGACCGGTCGCTTAAAAATCCGGTTTCCCAGCATTGTTTGTTCCGGAAAATTTTCTGGAGCAACTGGTGGTTAAAGAGATGGCCGGACTTGCGAGCCACGACCCGCCCCTGAACCGGCATGCCCAGCAAGGAAAAATCCCCGATGCAGTCCAGAATTTTGTGCCGGACAAATTCATCGTCATAACGCAGACCCTCCGGGTTAAGCAGGGTCTCACCGTCAATTACCAGGGTGTTGTCCAGAGAGCCGCCCCGGGCCAGGCCTTGCTGTTTGAGCATTTGGTATTCATGGTAAAAACCGAAAGTTCGCGCCCGGCTGATCTCTTTGGCAAAGGCCGCTTCGCTGATGGTAATGTCGCAGGTCTGCTCTCCGATCAAGGGGTTGTCATAGGAAATGGTACAGGCCACGCGGAAAGCCGAGTCCGGGTAGATGGCCACGAATTTGTCCTCCGCGGCCAGCTCAATCGGCTCCTTGATAATAAAAAAATATCGCTGGGACGGTTGCTCAACAATGCCCGCTTGATTGATCATTTCCACGAAGGAAAAGGCGCTGCCGTCCATAATGGGGAGTTCGTATGCGTCAATCTCAACCACGGCATTGTCGATCCCCATCCCCGCGAAAGCGGCCATGAGATGTTCAATGGTTGATACTATAACACCGTCTTTTCCCAGGACAGTGGCCAGGCTGGTGTCAGTGACCATTTTAAACAGGGCCGGAACACAGGGGGCGTTGCGCAGGTCGGTCCGGACGAATTTAATGCCGTGATTCGGCGGGGCGGGTTTGATGGTCAGGTTGATGGCCCGGCCGGAATGTACGCCAATGCCCGAGCAGGCAACGCTGGCGGCCAATGTTTTCTGTTTGCTCATGGGATATAACGTTTCCTCTATAAGACCCGGCCGTTCATGGCTTTACCGCCGGGGCGGATGTTTTTTAAGAGATGGTCTCGCCTGACCCGTACAGGCCATAAGATAAAGACTGTTTTCTTCGGGTCTTGCCAGAAAAAGCCTCAACCTGATCCGAAAACAAACAAACAGGCAGTTATGAAACCATCAAAAAAGCTGCCGTAGTTTAACCGGCCTGACTGTAAACCATAAACCACGGATTATGTATTTATAATAGATTGTTCCTGAGCCAATGTCAATGCGCTTTGTTCGGATCGGTCCCGGCCGGAAAATATAGTTAAAACTTTTTTAAAAGTTGAAGCCGCGAAAAATTATGCAAAATATATATACACGCGGGGATATTTATGGTAGCACCTGTAGCTGGTTGTTTAGTTTTCGCATGAGAGCAAAACGCGGTTCCAGTAAGGGCGCCTGTGTCCGGATGAGCCGGATTTTTTTAAGAAGGAAGAAGAGAAAAGCGTGTTAACCAGAATTTTCAGCAGTGCCCTTATCGGCATTGAAGCCTGCCCGGTTGAGGTGGAGGTGGATATTGCCCGGGGTATGCCGGCCTATACCACCGTTGGTCTGGCGGAAGTTTCCGTCAAGGAAAGTCGTGAACGAGTCAAGGCGGCCATTGTTAATTCCGGGTTCCGGTTCCCGGATGATCGCATTACCGTCAACCTGGCCCCGGCCGGCATCAAAAAAGCCGGAACCGGTTTTGATCTGCCGGTGGCGCTGGGTATTTTATCAGCCTCCGGGGTGGTTCCCGCGGAAAAGTTTGATCATTTCATGATAACGGGCGAGCTTTCTCTGGATGGCGGGGTCAGGCCGGTCAGCGGGGTGCTGTCCATGGCCATGGCGGCCCGGGAAGGGGGCTGGACCGGAGTCCTCATTCCCGGGGAAAACAGTCGCGAGGCCGCGGTAGTTGATGGACTGAATGTCTATCCCGTTGACAATCTGGCCCAGGCGGTAAATTTTTTCAATGGCCGGACCCGGTTGCAGCCCCATCGGCTGGATTACCAGGATCTGTTCGCCCGCCAGAGCGGGTTCGCGAATGATTTTTCCGAAGTGGCCGGCCAGGAGCATGCCAAGCGAGCCTTGGAAATCGCCGCGGCAGGAAGCCACAACATCGTGATGAGCGGTCCGCCCGGAGCCGGCAAAACCATGCTGGCCAAGCGATTGCCCACAATTTTGCCGGATATGACTTTTGAAGAAGCCATTGAAACCACTCGGGTTCATTCCGCGGCTGGTCTGCTTAAGAGCGGTCAGGCCCTGGTGACGTCTCGACCGTTCCGCAGCCCCCATCATACCATTTCTGATGCCGGCCTTATCGGCGGTGGCAGCAACCCCCGGCCCGGAGAGGTTTCCCTGGCTCATAACGGGGTGCTTTTTCTGGATGAATTCCCGGAATTTAAAAAAAGTGTGCTGGAGATGCTGCGGCAGCCGATAGAAGACAAACAGGTCTCTATTTCACGCGTGGCCATGTCGATTACCTATCCTTCGTCATTCATGCTGGTGGCCGCCATGAATCCCTGTCCCTGCGGATATCTGGGTGACTCCCGCCATGAATGCGGCTGCAGTCCCGCCCGGATCCAGCAATACCGGAGCAGAATTTCCGGTCCTTTGCTGGATCGCATAGACCTGCATCTGTCTGTGCCGGCCATCTCCTACCGGGAGATCTCGGCCGATGCGTTGGCCGAGACCTCGGCCACCATTAAGGACCGGGTTGTCGGCGCCCGGTCTCGCCAGGCGCATCGGCTGCGATCAGCCCGGATCCATTGCAACGCCCAGATGAACTCCCGGCAGCTCAAGCAGCATTGCCCGGTCAGCAAGGACGGCTCGCTTCTGCTGGAAACCGCCATAGATCGCCTGGGTCTTTCCGCCCGGGCCTACAACCGCATTCTGAAAGTCGCCCGAACTATCGCTGATTTGGACAGCCGGCCCGATATTGCCGCCGAACACGTTTCCGAGGCTATCCAGTGCCGCGGGCCGGAATGGCCGCGGGCCTGACCTTAAGATTGATCCCGGCGGAGAGCGCATTTTTATTTTGACAAGCACGGATTTTTTCTGGTAAATACAAAAACAGCCCAAAACACGTGGTCCCATCGTCTAGCGGTTAGGACGCCGGCCTCTCACGCCGGTAACCGGGGTTCGATTCCCCGTGGGATCACCATCTTCTTCAATGCCGGACAAACCAGGAGAAACCTCGGTGAAGGCGGCGGTAACGGTCGTTTCCCGCGTCAATTCCCACGTCAATACCCGGGGCTGCCCCCGGAATTACCCCGGAATTACC
>JBKHHL010000031.1:0-21419 GCA_046539175.1 Desulfosudaceae bacterium | reverse complement strand
AAAAGGGAAATAAGCGGCTGTCATAATTTTTTCTCTTTTTGGTCAAATTTGATGTTTTCGTAAAGTCCCTTTTGGGGCAGTACGTGCCATCGCGGGAAAAACGCTGCAACGAAGCCGGCCGCCATGCGGCAATTGGACTTTTTACGAAGCCATCAGATTTTATAATCGACTACCTGAACACCCATCTCCCGCAGCTGATCCCGCAGCTGATCAGCCCGGGCCCAGTCTTTATTCCGGCGGGCCCGGTCCCGCTGCCGCATCAGGTCCCTGGCCGTGGGGGAAGAGACTTTTCCGGTTTCCTCAAAATCAAAAATCTGAAAGACGCCGTTAATATTTTTAAAAGCCTCCAGAATCCGGCGGGCGTTGCCGGCATCAAGCCGGCTGCTGCTCAAAAAGGAGTTAACGGCGCGAACGTTTTTAAAAATGCTGGCCAGGGCGGCCGAGACGTTCAAGTCCTCATCCAGGGCGTCGATAAGGCCTTGTTTTATGTCATACAACAACTGATCAACCTCCGCCGCGACAGCCCTGTCATCGCCCTCAGCCGGGATGGCCGCCGGATTCTCGGCAACAGCCATCAGGGCCTTGAGGCAATTGTCCAGGCGCTGCAGGGCGCGCTCCGCCGTGGCCGGACCGTCTTTGGTGAAAGACAGGGTTTTTCGGTAATGTGCCGAAATAAGCCAATATCTTATCTGGCGCCCGGAAAACCCCATCTTCCTGATGTCCTCATAGGTAATCACCGTCGAGCGCCAGTGGGAGTCGCTGTCCGGCGCCAGGACACCGGCGCAGTGGAGCCAGTATCGCGCCGGCGAATGGCCGGTAACGGCCCTGGCAATGGCGATTTCGTTTTCATGATGCGGAAAGATAAGGCTGCTGCCGCCCGTGTGGATGTCAAAGCAATCCCCCAGGTACTTCCGGGAAATAGCCGCGCACTGCAAATGCAGTGAAGGTCGCACGTTTCCCCAGGTGGTTTTAACGTACATGCCCTTTTTGAGCTCATTCAGGCGGGCCCGCTTCAACAGGGTAAAATCGCGGGGATTGTCTTTTTCATATTCATCCAGATCCACGGTCGCCCCCAGCCTGATTTTATCGGTATCCACGTTGGACAGGGCACCGTAGTCATCCACACTGGAAATATCAAAATAGACCGAACGAAGCTTCTCATAAGCCGTTCCCCGCTTGACCAGGGTTTCGACCAGGGCCACCATTTCCGGGAATTCCTGGCTGGTAACGGGATACTTGTCGGCCGGGGCAACCCGAAGTTCTGCCAGATCCTTTTCAATTTGCGCGATATGTTCAGCGGTAAAATCGGCCAGGCTCTGGCCGGCCGCGGCCGCTCCGGCGATGGTTTTATCATCAAAATCGGTGATATTGACGATATGGGTGACGTCATAACCCCGGAACCGCAAGTAGCGGGAAAGCAGGTCCGCGAAGACCATTCGCCGGCACTGGCCCAGATCCATGCTCATATGGGCGGTGGGCCCGCAGGAGTACATGGAGACCCGGCCCGCGGCCAGAGGCTCAAACCGCTCCTTTTTACGGGTGGCCGTATTGTAGAGCTGCAGATCGATCTTGTCTCGCTGGGCAAACAGAGTCGTGCTCAGATAACGCTCGCCGCTGTCCGGAAAAATCACCACCAGGGTCCCCCCGGCCATGGCGGCCGCTTCGGCCCGGGCGATTTCCATGGCCGCTCCGCTGCTCATGCCGACGAACAGGCCTTCTTCCCTGGCCAGCCGCCGGGTCATGGCAAAAGCCGCTTCATCATCAACGTTGGGCTTGACGTCAAGCAGCTTCCGGTCGAAAATTTCAGGCCGATAGGCCTCTTTCATGTTTTTCAGTCCCTGAATTTTATGCCCCAGGTAAGGCTCCACCCCTACTATTCGAACCCCGGGATTAAACTCCTTCATCCGCTTGGAAATTCCCATGGCGGTGCCGCTGGTACCGAGGGTCATCACCACGGTATTGACGGCCTGGTCCGTCTGATTCCAGATCTCCTCGGCGGTACCGTAATAGTGAGCCTGCCAGTTGGCTTCATTGTTGAATTGATCGGTCATGAAATACTGATCGGGATGTTCACGCGCCAGCCGGTAAGTCTCTTCAATAGCGCCGTCCGTGCCAAGATGCCCCGGCGTCAACAGGATTTCGGCGCCGCGGGCCCGCAGAATCTTTTTGCGTTCTTCGCTGGCATTTTCAGACATGGTCAGCAGCAGCCGGTATCCTTTAATGGCGCAGACCATGGCCAGGCCGATGCCGGTATTACCGCTGGTGGCCTCGATAACCGTCTTGTCCGGAGTCAACTCTCCGGACCGCTCGCCCGCCTCAATCATGTAAGCGGCCGCCCGATCTTTGATGGAACCACCGGGATTCATATACTCCAATTTGGCCAGGATTCGCACGGCCGGGTTGGGGCACAGCCGCTTTATTTCCACCAGCGGCGTATTTCCTATAAAGTCCAATAATTGGCTCATGTCCGGTCTCTTTTATGCCGGTGTTGATCCGGGCCGGCATTGATTCCCGATTGGTCCAGTCGCCGCTCCAGTTCCGTCAAGAGGTCGGCCCGGATGGCTTCTTCCCCGCGGTCAGCGTCAATAACCAGAAACCGGTCCGGTTCCCTGACGGCAATGTCGAGGTAACCCTGCCTGACCCGGCCATGGAAGGCCAGGGCTTCGTTCTCAAACCGGCAGTCAGCGGCCCCCGGACCGTTGCTTTCGATTCGCTGCCAGGCCCTCCGCAGGCCGACTTCCGGCGGCAGATCAAGCAAAATGGTAATATCCGGTCTGGTGCTGCCGGCAGCCACCCGGTTCAAATCGGCCACCAGCCGGAGATCGAGCCCCCGGGCGGCCCCCTGGTAGGCCTCGGTGGCGTCGCAATAACGATCACAAACCACCGCCCGACCAGCCTCCAGGGCCGGGCGGATGACCCGGGCCACGTGCTGGGCCCGGTCCGCCGCGTACAGCAACAGTTCGGCTTCCGGCGCCAGGTTGTGGTTGGAGGGGTCCAGCAGTATCTGCCGGATGGCCCGGCCGGCGCTCGTTCCTCCGGGCTCCCGGGTAACCAGGCAATCATAGCCTCTTTTTTCCAGAAAAGAGACCAGCCCGGGTACCTGGGTGGTTTTACCGGCGCCTTCCGTTCCCTCAAGTGTTATGAACATCGCCGCCGTCTCTCTGGTGGCCAAGATAGAAAAAACGCTCCATGGGCCGGTGAAATGAAGTCCAGCTCTCCCCGGCGGTGTGGCCCGCCATGAAGGCTTCTACTCCCACGATTTTGGCGTCTATTTCGTCAATATGATTCAAAACCAGCGCTTCCAGGGTTTTGGGTGGCTCCGGCGAGCCAAACTCCCGGCTGCCGTGATGGCTGGCGATCAAATGTTTTAATCTCAGGGCGGTTTCTTCCGGGAAGTCCGGCAGCCGGGATATCTTTTCTTCAACCATCAGAATGCCGGTTACCAGGTGATTCAGCAGCCGACCTTCGTCAGTGTATTCGATGCGGGCGTCATATTCAAACTCCCGGGTTTTGCCGATATCGTGCAGAATCGCTCCGGCCACCAGCATGTCCCGGTCCAGCCGGTCTTCATATTGCCGACCGACCGCCAGCGCCAGCTCGGTCACGGCCAGGGTATGCTCCACCAGGCCACCCAGGTAGGCGTGATGCATCAGCTTGGCCGCCGGCGCCTTTTTAAAACGGTCTTCCACAAAATCGTCATCATTCCAGAAAAGATTAAGCAAGGCTTTTAAGTGGGGCGACTGCACCTCCTCGGTCAGCCGCAGCAGGCGTCGAAACATGGCATTGATATCCTGGTTGGAGCGGGGCAGAAAATCTGCCGGATCTATGGCCGCCCGATCAACCCCCGCCAGGGCTTTTACGGTGAATTGCAACGCCCCCCGGTACTCGGAGATATCACCGCTGGCCCGGACGAAATCCCCGGGCGCGCCGGCCTGGTCCGCTTCTTCCACCTTGTCCCAGACCACCGCCGGAATGCTGCCGGTGCGGTCGGTCAGGGCCAGCCGCAAAAAGCGGTTGCCGTCTTTTTTCTGGGCGCTGCTTTTCGAGGCCAGCACAAAGATATCATCCACGGTATCACCGGCGGCCAGATGCCCGACAAAGGTTTTTTTCATAATATATCGTCATCCTTAAAAATTACCATCCAGAGCCAGCCCCATTCTTTCCAGCCGCCGGAGGCCGTCATGGTCCGTCATATCACATTTCAGGGGCGTGATAGAGACATAATTTCCGCGCAGCGACTCCCGGTCGGTGTGACTGTTTTCCACCACCTCCGGTGATTTATAGCCATACCAGTAATAGTCCCGGCCCCGGGGGTCATCCCTTTTTTCCACCCAGTCGCCCGGCAAGGCCATGTCAAGAGAAGTGAACCTCACTCCGGCCAGACGGCTCAGGGGCAAGTCCGGCACATTCACGTTCAGCATGACGTGGGGACCGAGCCCCCACTCTTCTTTCCTGTCAACCAGCAGCCGGGCGATGACAGCGCCGGTTTGATAATGTTTGGGCTCCCTGGCGTTCATGGAAACGGCCATGGCGGGGATACCGTTAAAACAAGCCTCCCTGGCACCGGCCACGGTGCCGGAGTAAAAGGTATTAATGCCGTCGTTCTCACCGTTGTTGATGCCGGAGATGACCAGATCCGGCCGGGTCTCGAACAGAGCCAGAACGGCCAGCTTGACGCAATCGGCCGGAGTCCCTGAAACAGCATACCAGGGCGCGCCATCCGGGTTGGGCTGATACACCTTGCGCAACGGCTTGTGCAGTGAAATGCCATGACCGACAGCGCTGCGCTCACTTTCCGGCGCCGCCACCATGACGGTATTGTCACCGGCAAAGGCCCGGAACAGAGCTTTCAGCCCCTCGGCCTGGGCACCATCATCATTGGTCAGTAAAATTTTCATCCCAAATCCATCCGATATAGTTTCCTATCATAAACCCCGCCGGCGGCAAAGGACAAATCCTCACCGACAGACAGCCGGACAAACAACCGCCGTCAAAAAATTCAGGGCTGACCGGGTGGCTGCCAGCCTCCGAACATGGACTCCAGCAGGCCCGCTGCCGCCAGAGTCAGATGATCATTCCAGCGCGCCGCCACTATCTGGACGCTGACCGGCAAGCCCTTATCGTTGTAGTAGACCGGGATGACCGTGGCGGGAAAGCCCAGAATATTGTACAATCCGGAATAACCGATGCCGAGAAGGTCCGCCCAGATCCAGTGATGCTTCGGGGCCGGAGTGGGGAAAACCGGACAGACCAGAACCCCGTTATCACCCAGCCGTTTTTCCATGCGAAGCCTCAAATCATCGGCCAGGGCCAGCATTTTTTTATTGCGCCCGGAAAAAAACTGGGACGGTTTTTCCGCCAGAGCCAGGGCCAGGGCGGGAAAGGTTACCTTGCTTTGCCGGGCCACAAAACGGGCGGTCTCCCGGATCAGGCCCAGTGACTCCCCGTCTCCCAGCACCCGTTCGAAAGGTTCAGGGTTCTGGCTCATGCCGGCCTGCCATATTTCAAAAGAGCGCTCCACCCCGGCCGGACGCCAATATTCCACCGGCAGCTTTTCGGCGCGCAGGGCTCCGGCGCACATACCCACCGCCCGGCGGACGTAACGATCCGCCCGGGCCAGGCCGTTGGACTCGTAATAAAACACCCGCAGATTCTTTTTATCAACCTGATCCGGATCCCGCCAGCCCCGGTCTTCCACAATGGGGTCCCGGCCGTCCGGTCCCTGCACCAAAGACAGGAGCAAAGACAGATCGGAGACACGCCGGGCCATGGGACCATAGGTATTATAAGGCGCCAGCGGCCCCCTGGCCTCGGGCCAGTGCCCGTATCCGGAAACCCGGCCGCCGGTGGGCTTATGGCCGGGAACACCGTTAAAAGCCGAGGGATACCTGATCGAACCGCCCACGTCACTGCCGATGCCGAAGGGTGACGCCCCGGCCCCGATAATGGCTCCCTCGCCGCCGCTGGACCCGCCCACGCCGCGGCTTGAATCATAAGGATTGCTGGTCCGGCCGTAGACATGATTATAGGTTTCACACCACATGGCCGCTTCCGGGACATTGGTTTTGCCCATGATGATGGCGCCGGCCCGCTTGACGCGTTCGACCATGGTAGCGTCGAAATCCGGCACAAGGTTCCGGCGTTTCCAGAGCCCGCCGGCCCAGGGCAGGCCGGCCATGGCGTAGGTGTCTTTCATGGTACAGGGAACGCCGAACAGGGGGGGCAGATCTTTCGGATTTTTGGCCAGCCGCTCTTCAGCCGCCCGGGCTTCTTGCCGCGCTTCATCGTAGCGGGGCACCACCACCGCGTTTAAGCCGGGGTTTACGGCCTCGATCCTGGCCAGGAAAAAATCCATAACCTCCACCGGCGAAAGTTCTCCCTGGCGGATCTCCGCGGCCAGATCCCTGACCGACATGGTTGTCAAAGCTTCCATGGTCACCTCTTTTTTTTCATACTGGTTAAGACACCCCGTCATCGGGCTGTTTTAAAGGAATATCAAGCTTTTTCATATACTTCCAGACAGCGGTCCGGCTGACGCCGAGTTGCCGGGCGGTTTCGGCTTTGTTCCAGCCGCACCCTTGCAGCAGTTCCGTCAACGACTCCCGGGTCAACTCCCGCAAAGGAGAGAACGCCGGGGAGCGCGCCGGTAAGGAGCCCTCGCCCGGGGGGCGGGTGTCTCCAAAACGCGGGCAACCGGCTTTATGGTATTCGGCCTTGCGTATTTCCACCGGCAGGTCAAAAGCCTCAATCGTTCCCGTCAGATCGCACAATACAAAAGCGTGCTCAATGGCGTGTTCCAGCTCACGCACGTTTCCCGGCCACTGATATTCCATCAAAAGCCGCATGGTATCCGCCGAAACGCCCTTTATCCGCTTGCCGGTCCGGCGGTTCTGCTCTTCGATAAAATGATGCGCCAGGAGGGGAATGTCCTCCTTGCGATACCGTAACGGCGGAACCTGGACCGGAAACACCTTTAACCGATAATAAAGGTCTTCCCGGAATTCGCCCTTCTTGACCTGCTCCAGGAGGACCCGGTTGGTGGCGGCCATGATCCGGATATCGATTTTTCGCTTCCGGGAGTCACCCACCCGCTCCACCTCTCGTTCCTGCAGCACCCGCAGCAGCTTGACCTGCATAAAAGGACTGATTTCAGCGATTTCATCCAGAAAAACGGTGCCGCCGTCAGCCTCTTCGAACCGGCCCCGGCGGTCCCGGACCGCGCCGGTAAAAGCCCCTTTGACGTGTCCGAACAGCTCGCTTTCCAGCAAAGACTCGGACAGGGCGCTGCAATTGACCGTGATAAGTGGTTGGGGGGAGCGGACGCTGTTGTGATGAATGGCGCCGGCCACCAGTTCCTTGCCGGTGCCGCTTTCCCCCTGGATCAGAATGGTGGCATCGCTGGCGGCGGCGGCTTCCACGGCCGTAAACACCTTCTGCATGGCTTCACTTTTGCCGAGGATATTGTCCAGCCGATGCCGCTCACCCAGCTTGCGATCGGCCTCGGCCAGTTGCTGCCGGGTGCTTTTCAGCTCGGTCAAATCGGTCACGGTTTCCACGACCCCGATAACCGTGTTATATTCATCCTTGACCAGGCGGGCGCTTTTCATGATGGGTACGTCGCGTCCTTCTTTGTGACGCAGGAAACACTCCCGGGCATCTATCCGGCCATATTTAAATATACCGCATTCTGTCAATCCGTTTGGACAGGCTTTGCCGAAACACTCGGAAAACTCCATGAGACGGCAGTGCTTGCCCAGAGCTTCTTCGGCGCTGTAGCCGCTGATCCGTTCCATGGCCGGGTTCCAGGAAGAAATGACGCCGGTCCGGTCAAGCGTGAAAACACCATCCGCGATGGCCTCCAGAATATTGACCGCGAACTTGGGTGTAAGGGCTGCCTGGTCTTTAAAATTCATTATATCCTGACCAAAATATCGTTACGGTAACGTTAAGTAACGCAAAGTAACAAAAAATAACGTTGTCGTCAATACCAATCCAAGCCTGTCGGACTCCGGCATCATGCCACTAATTTCTGTTATTTCAGTTTATTGCACAACCAATATGGCGCTGGTCGACGTTATAAAAAAATTGGCATATTTATTGTAAAACAAACGTTTGGGTGAAAGATCCGGATTAAAAACCGATCAGATCCTTCAATTTTAACAGCAGGAGGTATTATGCCATGACCATCGAAACCATAACCGATAAAAAAAGGTTTGACCAGGTTACCGGCAGCGGCCTCTGCCTGGTGGACTTTAACGCCGTCTGGTGCGGCCCCTGCAAGGCGCAGGAGCCTGTCCTGGAAAAACTGGCCGCTGATTTTGACGGCCGGGTTACTTTTGCCGCGGTTGACGTGGACCGGAATCCGGACGCCGCCGCTCTTATGAGTGTTATGAGCATTCCCACCCTGGTGCTCTTCCGGGAAGGTAAAGAAGTGAATCGGTTTGTCGGGCTGCAGAGCGAAAACGTCCTTTCCGAAGCTATCGAACAAGTGTTATAAGATAAAGAATCCGGCTTGCAAATCTGTCGCAACCGGCAACTGTTTTTTGTTTTTTTAAGGAGAAAGCCATGACTGACAACTTTGTTATTGTTCTGTCCTGCGGGACCAACAACCCCAACCGGGCCACCCGGGCCGTGCATCTGGCCACCGTCGCCCACAAGGAAGGCAAAAACGTCACCATGTTTCTTTTAGATGAAGCGGTCAATATCGCCAAAGAAGGTTTGGCGATCCACCTGAAGGCCGCCACCGGCGATATTGCCGATGACCTGCTCACCTATCTGCAGGCTCACGAAGTGCCCCTGCTGGTCTGTACCCCTTGTGCCCAGGCCAGAAAAATCGCCGCAGAAGACCTGATAGAAGGAGCCCGACTGGCACCGGCCACGGAATTGATTCATCTCATGTCCGACGCCGCCGTGCTGAGTCTCTGAATCCTTCTGGTGCCGTCTTTACAGGCCAAAACATTAACGCAAGGAGTATACTTTTATGTCACGCAGAATCGTTGTTATCGGCGGAGTCGCCCTGGGACCCAAGGCCGCCTGCCGGGCCAAAAGACTTGATCCGGAAGCGGAAGTAATTTTAATTGACCGGGACGACTATATCTCCTATGGCGGTTGCGGCATTCCCTTTTACGTTTCCGGTGACGTCAGCGATGAGTCGGAACTGCGTTCGACCAGTTTTCACATGGTCCGGGATGAACGCTTCTTTTTAAAAGACAAGGGCGTCAAGGCCATGATCGGCACCGAAGCCCTTAAAATCGACCGGCCGGAAAAAATCGTCCACATAAAAAAACGGGACGGCAGCCCCGATACCCTGGCCTATGACAAGCTCGTCCTGGCCACCGGCACCCGCCCCCGCCGGCTGAACCTGCCCGGCGAAGACCTCAAAAACGTTTACACCGCCTCCAACCTGCGGGACGCCATTGCCATCAAACAGCTGGTTACCGGCGGTAACATTGAAAAAGCCGTTATCATCGGCGGCGGCTTTATCGGCCTGGAAATGGCCGAGGCCCTGGCTGACATGTGGGAAATCGAAACCACCATCGTCGAGGTGTGCGACCAGATCATGCCCGGCTTTGTCAGCAGCAGCCTGGCTGCCATGGCCACCCGGCGGCTGGAGGAAAACGACATCACCGTGTACACCTCGGAAAAAGTGGAAGCCATCCTGGGCGAGGACGCGGTCACCGGCGTTAAAACCGATCAACGCGACCTGGAAGCGGACCTGGTCATCATGTCGGTGGGCGTGGTTCCCAATACCGAGCTGGCCGCTGAAGCCGGGCTGGAAGTAGATGGACGCGGCCTGCTCAAAGTAAATGATCATCTGCGGACCAATGATCCGGATATCTATGCCGGCGGCGACTGCGTTACCATTCCCAACCTGGTCAGCGGCCAGGACGGCTACTACCCGCTGGGTTCCATGGCCAACCGCCAGGGCCGGGTTATCGGCACCAATGTTACCGGCGGAGAAGCCACCTTTCCCGGCGGGGTGGGCAGCTTTGTGGTAAAAATATTTGACAGCTCCCTGGCCGGCGCCGGCCTGACGGTTGAAATGGCCAAAAAAGCCGGTTTTGACGCCGTCGGCATTCAGGTGGCCCAGTTCGACCGGGCCCATTTTTATATTGAAAAAGAAATTATTTTCCTGGAACTGGTGGTCGACCGCCAGACCCGGCGAGTCCTGGGAATCCAGGGTTTCGGGGGCCAGGGCAGCGAAATGGTGGGCCGGATCAATGCCGTGGCCGCCATTTTAAAATACCACCCGGCCGTGGAGGAGATCAGCAACCTGGAACTGGCTTATTCACCGCCTTTTGCCTCGGCCATGGACATTACCAACGCCCTGGGCAACGCCGCCGCCAATTATCTGGACGGCCGTTACCGGCCCATGGACATGGAAGAATTTCAGGAAACCTGGCACAACCTCGAAAATGAGGATATCTTTTTTGTAGACTGCCGGGCCAGTGCCGACGCCCAGCCGTTCGCGGATAAGTACGCCGAATTCTGGACAAGCATACCCCATGACCAGCTTTCCGACCGCCTGGATGAAATACCCCGGGACAAGAAGCTGCTGCTGGTTTGCAACACCGGAGTTCGTTCCTACGAAGCCCAGTTAAACCTGGACGCCGCCGGGCTGACCGATAATTTCAGCGTCGGCGCCGGCGTGGCCGGCTTAAAAGCGTTCGGAATTGACTTTGGCCTGGAGGAAAAAGACTAAACCGGAAACTATTTAACCAGATCGACCAGATCCGAGAGCCCCGGCAAGCGGGCCATAAACCATCCTGAAAAACGCCGCACCACCACCGGTTTGCCTGGGGCTTTGACCGGCGCCGGCCGGTGGTAGTCCTGGTCGGCGTGTATCCGGGACAGTCTCGCCAGGGCTTCCATATCACCCCTGGCTTCAATTTCTTTCCAGACGCATTTTCTTTCCGGATCCAGGGCGCAGAGGTCCCCCTCGGCGGGCGCTTTTTTACAGGGCCCGTATTTTCTTTTGGCGGGGCAGGCGGCCAGAGGGCAGATGCCGCCGGTATGAGTCAACACGCAATGATGGCAGGTAACGCAGAGACCGGCCTGCCCGGGTTCCATGCTGGTGGCCACCACCCCGCTCCCAATGGAATCAAGGGCGGCCACGACCGGCAGACCGGCACTGTACATAAAAGCGCACTTGACGCCGCCGGCGCAGGAAAGCATCACCAGCGCCTGGCAGCGGTCCCGGACCGGGTCCAGGTAGACGCGAAACTTCTGCCGCAGGATCTCTTCGGAACAACAGAAGTTGACTGTTTTGGCCACCACCGTGGTTTTGCCCCATTGTTGCAGCAGCTTTTTCATCCGGCGCAGGCCGCGCCGGCCGCCGGTGCCGTTCAGATTGGCGCAGACGTTGCACGAGAAAAGAGCGACGTTTTGAATTCCGGCCAGGTCGTGCTGAATTTCCTGATCAGATTTCCAGACCGATACCAGCATCTTGGTTTATCTCCAAAATAATATAAGCCGGGCCTCTGCTCTACCAGAACAGAGTCTGGGGAAAATTGGCGGTGACGGTTTTGGCGATTTGCGGCACCCTTTTGCCCAGGGGTACGGTGATCTCGTCACCAAAGGCGGCCAGCAGCTCATCCGGCATATAGCGCAGCTTTTTACCGAACAACCGGCTGGTAAAACTGAGGGTAATAAAGCAGCCCGGACAATTAAGAGCCATCTCCGCGGTGCCGGCCTGTGATACCTCCTGGTATTTGCGGCGCTGCTCCTTGAACAGGCTGGACCAGAGATTCATGCTGCGCACCACGCTGACCGCGCCGCAGGAAAGATTGCAGTCACCGTGATGTTCCAACTCCACCGTTTCCACGCCGACCGCCTGGTACAGGTTCCTGAGGCTGTCCGCGAAATTATCGTCCAGCTCACTGACATAACAGGACTCGTGGATGGCGGCTTTAAACTCCCGCGGCCTGGTTACGGCAATCTCGTTTTTTTCATACCTCTCCCAGAGCCACTCGTAAAACGAGACCACCTCGAAAGGCAGGGAGCGGCCGTATACGTTGGGCAGGATATTGGCGAAATAGTTGTAGCAGGAACCGCAATAGCAGACCATGCGGTCGATATCCAGCTTTTCCAGGGCGGCCAGGGTGCGGGCCACCGTCTCCTCGTACATTTCCCAGGAACAGAGACGATAGGACAGCTCCCCGCAGCACAGATCCGGGGGGCCGAATTTTTCCAGCGGCGCCAGCACCGCCGAGTTATCCAGATCCCGACAGCTCAGCTTGCCGATGCAGCCGATCCAGAGGATATCCCGGCTCCGGGGCGGCCGCGACCATTTTTCCAGAATTTTCTTTTCGTCCGGTTGCAATTTTTCGTAAAGATCGGTGAACATGTTTTTAGTGCCCCGGCCGTTGGCAAGGTACTGCAGCACCCCCGGCACCTTGCCTCGCTGTTCCAGGGCCCGCTGCAAAAACAACTCGTGAGGCCGGAGCCCTTCCACCGGGCAGAACCGGTTGCAGTCAAAACAAAAGGTGCATTTTTTCAACACCTCCGGGGCGGGATCGCCCTTGATAAGTTTCTGGATGGCTGCCACGGCCTCATCTTTTTCCATGGCCAGCACCGGACACTCCATCAAGCATTGTCCGCATCGGGTGCACTTGCTCCAGTCGGCTCGGTCGATGTACGTCATGACTGATCTCCCCTCTATTCAGGTGAAATTATTTCCGTATGTTCAGCCCGTTTAACAAAAAATCCGCCTCCTCCAGGCGCTGCCTGGTCGCGGCCTTTTTTTGTTTTCTAACTGACATGTCAATCACTTTTATTACAAAAAAACCCTTTGTCAATAAAATTGATGGCTTCGTAAAAAGTCTTTACATCGTCATTCCGGCGAAGGCCGGAATCCAGAACTATTTGATTTTACTGGACCCCGGCCTCCGCCGGGGTGACGCAATAAGGGAAATCCCGACTTTTTACGAGAGCATCAAAATTGATGGTCTCGTAAAAAGCCCAAACGCCGCAAAGCGGCTCGTAATTTTAAACAACCAATCCTTGGCGCGGCGGGGAGTGCTCATGAAACCTGACCAGACATAGTTAGTAGGCCTGGTTCTGGCTGCTGCTGCCGGAAGCAACCCCGGCCTGGACAATATGGATATAGTCAAAGACCCGGCCATGGGGCCGGCCATTGGATCGTCGCAGATAGGTCCGGTTCAGTTCCGGCGGTCCCAGATGGCTGATCGGAAAAAGCCCCCGCCCGGCCAGAAAGTCGGTCAGCCCCTCGTCCGGCAGTCCCATCACATAAGGTTCTCCCAGACGGCGATGACAGGCGGCTGATTTTGCTGCCCGGCGGCTGAGGTTCTCCCCCCGCACGAAGGATCCCAGCACATAATCAAACACGATTGAACTGCCGGGCGCGGAGGTGCCGGAGACAAACCGCAGCACCCGGTCAACCGCCGCCGGGGTCAGATAAAAGCTGACCCCTTCCCAGATGAAAAAGGTGCGGGCGCCTTTCTGAAATCCCGCCGCCGGCAGGGATTGCTCCAGCGAGCGGGTGTTAAAATCCAGCGGCACAAAGGTCAGGTTGGACGGAACGGCCAGGTTGGCCCGGGCCAGCAAATCCCGTTTCCGGGCCTGGGTTCCGGGAAAATCGACTTCATACACCCGGCTGTGGCGAAGCTCTTCGGAAAACCGAAGGGGGCGGGTGTCGTACCCAGCCCCCAGCAGGACCACCTGCTCCGGCTCCTCTTGAAGGGCCGTTCGCAGGAGCCGATCGATATGCCGGGTTCGGGCGTTGACATAGTGATAGGCGCCGGGGTTGGCATACTCCCCCAGCCGCCGGGCTACCGGGGGGCACAAACCGGACAGGCGCAAGCCCGGACCGAGAAAATGCCGGGCCAGCCGGTCCCCACCGCGGACAGCGGCATCTTTTTCCCGGGAAGCCAGGTATCGGAACAAGGCGCTTCCCTCGGCCGTGCCGTGACTATCGTTATCTGACCGGGCCCGGCCGGGCTTTTTAAAAAAAAGGTTTACCAGAAAAGGCTTTATCACGACGGAGGGTCTCCTTTTTGTTTCAGCGACCGCCGGCCTCACATCTCCAGAACAATGCCCACCGGACAGTGATCCGAACCGTAAATATCATTATCAATAAAGGCCTGCCGGAGGCGGCCATTGTCAACCAGATCGCGGGAAACAAAAAAATAGTCGATCCGCCACCCGGCATTGTTCCGGCGGGCGTTAAAACGATAGGACCACCAGGAATATTTGACGGTCTCGGGATAGAGGAAGCGAAAGGTATCCACATACCCCCGGGCCACGATTTCGTCCAGCCAGTCGCGTTCAATCCGCAGAAACCCGGAGCGCCTGGAATTGGCCACATGATTTTTGAGATCAATTTCATTATGGGCGGTATTAAAATCACCGGCCACGATGACGCTGTAACCCCGGGCGCGGCAATCATCGGTATAGGCGAAAAAGGCCTCATAAAAATCAAGCTTATACCGGAGGCGCTCTTCGCTCATCTGGCCGTTGGGAAAATAAACATTAAAAAAAAGAACTCCGCCCAGGTCCATTTCCAGGACGCGCCCCTCGTTGTCAAAACGATCCTGCCCGAGGCCATGCCTGACCCGCTCCGGCTTGACCCGGGTATAGGTGGCCACGCCGCTGTAGCCTTTTTTAACCGTGGCATGGCTGAAATAAGCTTCATAATCATGAATTTGCCGCATGGCATCGGTCAGCTGATCCGCTTGTATTTTAGTCTCCTGGAGGGCGACCAGGTCGGCGTCCAGGGCTGCCAGGGAGTGTTCGAAATCCTTTTTCATGACTGCCCGCAGGCCGTTGACGTTCCAGGAAACCAACTTAAGTGACGAGGATGTCATCCTGCCTCCTATTCATTTATCCTGCCGGTTTACCGGGACTGAACCACCGCGACCCGGGGGCAGGAGTCCTTGACCGGGCAGCGGCTGCAATAGGGTGAAACCGGGCGGCAAACGACCTGGCCGAAGGCCACCAGCAGCTGATTATAGCGCCGCCAGTGCCTGGCGGGCAGTTTGCGGCGCAGGGCGGTTTCAGTCTGCTCCGGCGTCCGGGTCTCGACAAAACCAATGCGGTTGCTGATGCGGTGCACATGGGTGTCGACACACATGGCCGCCTGGTTATACCCTTCCAGCAAAACCAGGTTGGCGGTCTTGCGGCCCACCCCCGGCAACGTCAGCAGCTCTTCCAGCGTGTCCGGGACCTCGCCGCCAAAATCGTCCCGGAGGCGGCGGCTGATTTCCAGCAGGCGCCTGGCCTTGGTGGGATAAAATCCAACCGGATAAATCAGCCCGGCCAGGGTCTCTTCACTCAGGGCCAGCATCTGGCGGGGTGTCCTGGCCTGTTCCAGCAGACGGGCGGCGGCCCGGGCGGTGACCTCGTCCTTGGTACGCAGGGAGAGAAGGGTGGACACCAGCACCTCAAAAGGGGTTGCCCCGCGATTGGCGATGAGGGTAATTATCGGCGCCGGCCACTGCCGGTACCCGGCCGACAGTTCCGCCACAAAATAATCAATATCCACTTTGAGGTACTCGTAAAAGAGCCGGATCAAACATCCGTTTATGATTAAGAAACCAACCCGGTCAGGCCTCGTCCACAGCGATGGACCCCAATGTCAAGACAGATTTGGGGGCCAAATTAGGTATAACGGCTCAGCCCAGGGTTGCCCGAGCTGAGTGGAGCGAATCCGTATTATCATACAAAATAATGTAAAAATATTGAATTGTACAGTGATCAGTTCAGAATAATCAGGTGTTTTTTGTTAGAATAATGTAGGAATCAACAGGGATGACGAAATTTGGCAAATCTCGACTTTTTACGAGAGCATCAAAAGTGACGGCTTCGTAAAAAGTCGGGATTTCCCTTATTGCGTCACCCCGGCGGAGGCCGGGGTCCAGTAAAATCAAATAGTTCTGGATTCCGGCCTTCGCCGGAATGACGAGTAGGGACTTTTTACGAAGCCATCAAAAGTTATTGTGCGCAAAATATGTTAATATAACCCTTCTATTCCACCTTCAACTTCAGCATTTCGTCATCGAGGCTGTAGCGATCCACTTCTATTCTCTTGCTGTTTTGAGCAATAAAATCCCCAGAGACCGCGGGTAATTGAAACGGGAAGAACGCCGGGCTATTCATCAGGACATTCAGTGGCGCTTTTCCTGAGGAAGATGCGTGAAGTGCTGATTCAAGCAGGAGTATAGCCAGTTCATTGTCAGAAACGGTCATCGGCGTTGGCTTTTCATATCGCCCCTTGGTTTTGGTGTCTTTTAGCGCTCCCCATGACACAAAAGAGCGGATGACATACCTTGCATAGCGGGTAATGGTTTCGCGATCCCCGTATTGCTCCTTTAAGCGGTTGATAATCTGGGGGCGGGTGATCCGGTTCTGCAGATTGAGCAATCTGCCTGTTTGAAAGGCAACGTTGAACCAGAATGGATATGCGGCTGAAATCATGGCCCAGTGAACAGCGATTGCCATGTCAGAATGATTGCGCAAATAGTTAAGCGCGTCATCTCTGAATGCGGCTAATTCGGCATCAGGGGTCACCCATATCCGCATCAGATTATTTACTGTAAAAGCCCTGTTGCCGTCACTGAGCCTGCTCTTGCCCCCATTTCTATTCTGATCGGCAATAAACCCATGCAGCTCTTTGCGGATGGCTGCGGAATCCATCCCGGCAAGCAGCGAATTGGCAGCCTGCTGCAGCCATTGCCGGCGGACGGGCTGTTTTATTCCGATGGTTTCATGCCGCTTCGCCATTACCGCCCTTTCCTTTCAAATTTCACCAGGGGCACGATGACTTCTTCAATGGCAATGCCGCCATGTCCGACGATGCAGTCGCCGGATCTTACAAAAGCATTTCTTCCGCCCGCGACAAGCGGGAAATAATCAGAAGGAAGACCGGCTTGGGTCCATTCATAGGCAAAATCGAATTCAGCCGCTACCTGTGAACGAAATTCAGAGGTTGAATATATTCGGGATCTTTCTCCGCTGGTCTCTGCAATGACCCCTTCGGATGGGCGTCCTTTGCCATAACATTCGATATTTCCGTGGTCAGATGTCATCCATACATCAAAACCGCAGTGCACGAGATATTCTATCATTGATCTCAGAAAGCCTGTTTCACACCATTGCTTTATTTGCCCATGCATGCCGGCTGCTCCAAGTTGCATGCCGTGCATGATTCTGTCAATTTTGTCCACCACCAGGCCCGCTGCCCTGGTAGTCTCTGGATTTATGACGGATTCCAGCTCCTTTTGCGCATCACCGTCGCCAAGTCCCCGCTGGTATATTATATCCATCCGGGAAAGGCCGCTGCTTTCCCAAAACTGCCGCCAGAGATGGCCTTCCTTATTGGTGGAATAAATGGATGCAGGAAAATAAAGCGGAAGTTTTCCGGAAAAAACCGCCTGCCTGGACACGGATGTAAGGGTGGGGACCCATGCGAAAACAGCAGATTCCCGCATTAAAAGATCCGTGCCCTGTTGTTGAAGACTCTGGCGGACGGTTATCCACTGATCCAGTGAAAGACCGTCGACCACCAGCAGGGCGACCCGCTTTCCTTTTGATCTTTCCATATCCCGGCCCAGGCGCCTTGGCACATGGTGAAGCATTGCCGGATTAGCCGGAGGCAGGTTAATCATGCCGGCATAATTTGCGCTCAGCCATTGTGCAAATGCCATGTTTATTTTATCCCCGGTTTGTTTCAGCATTTGCCGGTATTCGTCTTTATTGCCGGAAATTACCAGTGCGGATAATTCCGCCCATTTCATTGCAAAAGCGGTCCAGTCCGAATGTCTGGCTTCTTGGTCGGGAAGTTCATTTTCCACGATTTCAAACAGCCGCCCGATTCGTTCGTCATCATTGTCTGCTTCTTCACTTATGCCGCTTTGTACCCATGATTCTGCACTGATACGTATCCCGCCCGCCTTTACAGGAGTCAGTCTCCCCTCTATAAAAAGGTTGTCAATGTAGACTCTTATGTCATGGTGATCAAACGGCAGCACTTCAGGGCCGCAATATTTCAATGCCTGGTTGTTTATGGGATATCCAAAGACATCTTCACGGGCGGAGTCTTTGTCAGCTGATGCCTTGTGCCGGGATTCCAAGAAAGCCGGCCACCGCTCCTGAATAAATTCAAAAAAGGCTTCTTCATCCGTGATGATTTCGTTTAAGGGCCAGTTCCGGAAATTCCCCTGTTCTTGCAGTAGTTGCACAAGCCGGTTGTTGAGAATACCCGGAATACGCCATTTGTTATAATGGATGCGCAGAAGTGTGCGCAGCAGATCCACTTCGTTTTTGATCAATACCGGATCAACTGCGAAAACATGCCGTAATATAAAATCCATGGTGGCATTGTCGCCCATCCGCTCAGGGCAGAATTGTTTCTGGGCTTCAAAAATGGCATCCAGCAGACTGCGGTCAAGGCTTTCGATAACCGGATAACTCAGATTCGGGAACAATTGCCCAAGGTTAAACGAAAGTTTTCTTCCTGCCTGGAGGAGATCATAGGGCAGGGCGTCTATCTCCGCATCCCTGAGACGAAGAATAACCACAAGGTCTGTTTGTTCTCCGTGGTCCCAGGTTGAACGGTATTTTGATTCATAGGCGTATCTGAATTCCACCGGGTCATTGAATTCTATCAGGTCAAATCCCCTTTGCCGCAGTTCAATGGTGAGTTTTTCCTCGGTCATCAGACTGTCCGGATCGGCCACCAGGGTCAGCCTGCTGACGTTGGGAACAAAATGATCAAGTATTGCATCCCGCCAGTTACTCATTTTCTGACGCCTTTACAATTCTCATCAACAAAAGGGGCCTGATTTCGGGCACTACCCGGGCTGCCGCATCCAATTCCTTTTTCCATTGTGCTTCTTCGGCATCACACCGGACCATGCGGTATTGCCTGACTTCGGGCAGGCCGACTCTTTCAATTGCTTTTCGGCGGGAATCAAACCACACCCGGCCGCGCTCTTCTTCTTTTGCAAGCGCATCTTTATGTTCCTGTTTCAGTGCCTCAAACGTTTCTTTTCCGGCATCTTCGGCAGATTTCATCAATTGCGCGAATATTGAGGCGGATTTTTGCTGGTCAAGCGTGTTTACCACATCAATTTCCGCTGTCTGGATCGAGTCCCAGATATGCCGTGCCGTGGGCAGAAACACTCTGCCTTCTTTGCTTATAAATACGCTTAGATAACCGCGCCGCGTCAGGGAGATGCGAATGGTTTCGATTTTATGTTTGGCCCCGGCCTGTACCCGGATTTCAAAAAGTCCCCAGAAGCCGGATATATCAGACGGCAAGGCGTTAATCCTGACACACGGGATTGGCCGGGCCTCAACAACCTGCGGCATATTGAGCGCCAGCCCTCGTATCCGACTGTTTGACAGATCAAAGTGTTTTGTTTTTGCCGAAAAATGAGTGAAGGATCCCTTTTCAACAGTCCCGTCAGGCCAGGAAAGTTCCCAGATATTGCCCCCGGATTGTCTGTTAAGAAGCCGCACGCCCGTGTTGTTGTTTTCTTTGTTCGAAAGGCTTTGCAGATACGATACGGTCATGCGCTCCACCCAGTCAGGCAGCGGATGAGAACGAAGGCGTTCGGCGATATGTGTGTCCGGCTCCTCTGAAAGGCCGTAAACAGCAGATGACTGGCGGGTTCGCCTGATTTCATCCTGCAGGGCTGAAATGGTTTTATCAACTGCGGGTTCAATATTGTCAGGCTTCATTATGGCGGACGCAAATACATCTTCAAAAAGTTCTCCAGCCTGGGCTGAATCCAGTACGTCTCCGGTTTTGTCGATCCCGAATTGCTCGAAAATCACTGAAAGTTTTTCTTCCAGTACCTGCCTTACTCGGAATTCCACCGATTCCTCGAAAACAAAGTTTATGGCCCGGACCAACTTGGGCTGGCCGATGCGGTCCACACGGCCGATGCGCTGTTCCAGGCGCATGGGATTCCAGGGGATGTCGTAATTGATAATCACGTGGCAGAATTGCAGGTTTAATCCTTCGCCGCCGGCATCAGTGGAAACCAGCACCCTGGCATGGCTCTCAAAATTTTCCTGGGCCTGCTTTCGTTCCTCCATATTCATGGATCCGTTAAGAGTTGTCACCGGGATTCCCCGGGCTTCCAGGAATTCTTTGAGCATGGCCTGGGTGGGAACGAATTCCGTGAAGATCAGCACCTTCAGATCCGGCTCGTTTTCTTCGGATTGGAGTCTGTAAATCCATTCTATCAGGGCCTCGGCCTTGGCGTCCGGGCCCGCCTGTTCTGATTTGAACGCTGTATCCAGAAGTGTTTTTACATTTTCCGCTTCATTATGCATTGCCGATGCCCGCGAATTCAAAAGCTCGTCGAGCAATTGCTGCCCGTCCAGATCATAAAGCGAATCGATTTCTGAATTCGGATTTTCGAGTGCTTCAATCTTTGAATTTACAGCACTCAGCCCGGAATTCAGGATTTCAAGACGGCGTTCCAGGGTGGTTCGGATTGCCCGTGTGCTTGAAGTCATCAGCCGCTGCATCAAAATCATCAGAAAGCCGATGTGGCGTTTTTTCTCTTTTAGCGCCTGATTGTAGCCTTCGCGCACATAGTCGGTTACAGCCTCGTACAGGGTTTTCTGCATATGATGGCGGGATTCCCATCGCACAGGGGCCGTTTCTGTGCGCCGGGGTTGAAACAGCGGTTTTCCTTCAGCGTCAATGGCTTTTCGTTTTTCCGTGCGGATCACGTAAGAAGCGACCCGCTGCCTGGTAACACTGTCTTCATCCGGGAAAGCCTCTTTGTCCAACAGGTTCATCAGCCTGTGGAAGGCATCCGTCTTTCCCTGGTGCGGTGTGGCTGAAAGCAGAAGCATATAAGGCGCCGCTTCTGCCAGGCCCCGGCCGAGCTTATACCGGGCCACCTGGTCCGTGCTCCCGCCCAGGCGATGGGCCTCATCCACCACTACCAGGTCCCAGCCTGCGGTGATCAGATCCTCGAATCTGGATATTGCGGCCTGGCCGTGTTTGCCGCCCAGGGGCTTATAGGTGTCCTGAGGAACCACCACCTGTCTGAATTGACCAAAAGGATTGGACGAGATTTTTGTATCTGAGAGACGCCGCAGCGTTTGCAGATCCTCGCCAAGGATCATTTGAAACGGTTCATTAAAATGGGTGTCCATTTCGCTGACCCATTGAGTGGCAATACCCTTGGGCGCAACCACCAATGTCCGGCGGACAAGACCGCGCAGCTTCAGCTCGCGCATGATCAGGCCGGCCTCGATGGTTTTGCCAAGTCCCACTTCATCTGCCAGAAGGTATCTGATCCGGTCGCCTGAAATGGCCCGGGATAAGGCCCGGATTTGATGGGGCAGGGGGATCACATTGGATTCCATCGGCGCCAGCAACAGATCTTCACCAGCACCATGACCCGGGCCTTCCAGAATATCTGCCACCTTTGCAG
>JBKHHL010000145.1:0-6433 GCA_046539175.1 Desulfosudaceae bacterium | reverse complement strand
ACGCGGACAGAAAATACTGGAACATGTCCATTGAGCCGAAGCTCAATACTGACGAGATCAAATCTCTGCAACTGGAAAAGCTGAAAAAGGCCCTGCACTGGCAGTACCACCATACTCCCTTTAACCGGGACCGCTTTGATCAGGCCGGGGTCAGGCCCGAGGAGATCAACTCCTTTGAAGATTTCGCCCGGGCTATCCCTCCCGCCGGGCAGGACGAAATCCGGGAAGCGATTGCCGACATCGGCCTGGATATGGACAAGCTGATGCGGTATGTCTTCGGGGATCAGCGGGTTGACGATCTTTACCTGCTGACCACCACCTCGGGCACAACCGGCATTCCCACCCCTTATCCGAACTTCAACGCGGCCATCGAAGACGCCCAGGAGATCATGTGCCGGGCGGCCTGGCGGATGGGTTTTCGTCCCGGTGATCGCCTGGCCATCTGTTTTGGCCTGTCCATGCACGCCGCCGGAACTCCCCAGATTCTCTGGTTCAAGAATTTTCCGGGCCTGTCCATCATTCCCATCGGCGCTGAAGCCGGCACGGAAAAGATTCTGCAGTTCATGCAGTTGTTTAAAGTCAATATTTTTGCCGGAACTCCCTCGCTGGCCCTGCATCTGATCGAACGGGCGCCGGAAGTGCTGAACATGCCGGTCAGGGACCTGGGTATCAAGATTATGATGCTGGGAGCCGAGCCGGGTGCCGGCATCCCCGAAGTGCGTCAGAAGCTGGAATCAGAATACAATGCCAAGGTTTATGATGCCGGGGCGGGGTACGGCGTCTCCTGCGATTATCCCGTCTACCAGGGCATGCACTGGATTGCCGATGATTACGCCTATTATGAGCTGATCGACCCGGAAACGAAGGAAGTGGTTCCCATGGAAAACGGCGCCACCGGCATCATGGCCGGCACCGCCCTGCATCCGCCGGGAGCGGTCTGGTTTGACATGCGCTTTACCATGATGGACATTCACCAGGTTTTTACCGATCCCTGCCCCTGTGGCCGGAGCGGGTTTCGCTACAAGGTGGTGGGCCGGGCCGATGACATGCTGAAAGTAAAGGGAGTACCGGTCTATCCGGCCGCCATTGAGGGCGTTATTCACTCCTTCCCGGACAAGCTGACCGGTTCTTTCCGGATTGTCCTGGATGAGCCGCCGCCCCGGGTGGTGCCGCCCCTGAAGCTTCGGGTGGAGCATGCCGATACGGTTCGCAAGGAAGACCTGCCCGCTCTTGAAAAAGAGGTCACGGAAAAAATGCACCACCTGCTCAAAATCCGCCCGGAGATTACCTGGCTGGATCCGGGTACCCTGGAGCGGGCCACCAAGAAGACCCAGCTTCTGGAAAAGAACTATTAAAAAGACCATTCCCGGTTGCCGGGGCGGCGCGCCGGATCAGAATTCCACGTAGGACTCGATCCGCTGCTTGATTTCCTCCACGGCCCGGGGATTGTCTATGCTTATTTTAACGGCTTCGTGCGGGCAATAGGTGACGCAGCGGCCGCAGCCGCGGCAATGATTGTCGTGGACGGCCCGTCCATTGACGATGCTGATGGCGCCGAAGCCGCAGGCATCAAGACAGGTGCCGCAGCCGACGCAATTGTCCTGAACCTCCACTTTTACCCCTTCCAGTACCGGCATAACTCCGTCCAGGTAGTCACCCGGCATATGTTTGAAGGCCGTCATCATGCAGCAGCAGGGGCAGCAGAAGCAGACGCTGAGCAGCTGGCTGCGGTCCGGAGTAAGAAAAATAAAGTTATCCACCCGCACCTTGCCGGTCATGGGCACCAGGCCGGCGTCTATGGCTCGCTCAACATGGTCATGGGCCTGTCGCGGGGTCACCCGCCGGCTGACTCCGTGGGGGATCTTCAGGGCGCTTTGCCCCATGAACAGGCAGCCGACCTCATGAGTATAGTTCCGGCAGTCGTGGGCCAGCCGGCAGCCGCACTTATCCATGATGACGTGAATGGAGGCCTTGTCGATAAAATCATGCAGGGCCCGGGCCGGCAGGGCCTGGCTGGAGGCTTCGCCCAGGCTTTTATTAACCGGCAGATAGGTGATGCTGTTTTTTTCGGGGTTCATCCAGGGGATGATTCTCCGGATACCGGGGATTTTGCCCAGCTTGAAGATATGCAGCACTTCCATGGTGGGCCGGGTCCGGGGGCCGCTTTTGAAAATCCAGGACAAAACCGCCTGGATGATATTATCCCGCTCCCGCTGCCGGGATTCAAGGTAATCGAAAAAAGCTTCCCGGGAGGTGTATCGGGGCTGCCAGCCGCTGGCCGCCTTGAATTTGTCGCTGTGACAGAAAATGGTGTAGCGGCTTACGCTGACCCAGCCGCCCCCGGCCGGAAAGAGCCGCAGTTTAAAAGCAATATCGGCGATCAGCTTGAGCAGTGGTGCCGGCAGGTATATGATCCGCGCCCGGGATTGTTTAAAACACCACCTGGTGGGAACGGCGTCGTCCGCGGTCACGTTGTAGATGCCGGGCAGGTCTTGCTGCCAGGCCAGGTACAGGGCCTGGCCCAGGTCAACTTCATGGATAAACTGGTTATGAGAAATGTTGCCGGAGGGCAGGGCGGTGATCTTCATGGACCACAGCCGGGAAAACATGTTGTCTATTTTCGGCCCGATCAAAAGCCCGGTCCGGAGGACGGTCAGGGTGACGTCGGGATGGCCCGCGAAAAAAGCGGTCACGAAGTTTTCCACTTCCACCTTGCTGGTATTGTAGTAGCTGTCCTCGTTTCCGGCCAGGGGGGAGTCTTCGGTAAACCCCAGGGGGTTGTCCCGGTGTGATCCGTATACCGTGGTGCTGCTGGCGTAAATCACCTTTTTGATGTGGTTGTCGAGGCAGGCCTGAAAAACGTTTTTGCTGCCGTTGATGTTTATGTCGCGGGTTTTGCGCTTGTCCTGAATTTCACCGACCACGAAAGCCAGGTGGTACAAGGCGTCAGCCCCGGCGATAACCTCCGCCAACTTGTCGCTGCGGATGTCCAGGCGGTGAAAATCCACCTTATTATAGCCGCCTTTCCAGGGACTGACATCAAGGCCGATAATTCTATCTACTTCCGGATCGGCCTGCAGCCGGGGAAGAATGGTGGAAGCAAAGTAGCTGTTGACACCGGTAATGGCGATCGTTTTGCCCATGATCTTCTCCTGGATGAAATTGGGATTAAAGGTGCAGTGCCTGTTGCCTTGTTATGGAAAATCGTGATCTGCATTAAAAAACTAATCTATTTGGACCGGCAGGTCAAGAAAAAACTGCAATTGTCTATCTCGCTATTTTAGTTGGTTATCCAATAATAAAATATAGTGTATAGTTGATGCTCAATAGTGGTCGGGGAGTCTTTTCAGGCGGGATTCAGTTCATAAACAATACCGACGCAGTCCGGGCAGGCCACCTCATTCCGGCTGTGGGCGGAATTCCAGGGGAGAGTTGTTCCGGTCCCGGTCAGGAGCAGGTAGGGGTACAGCGAACCGAACGCCGCCGGGCAGAGAAAATCGGGATTATCAAGGTTGACGCCATAGCGCTGACCCTGGCGAAGCGGGCAGTCCGGTTGGGACTGCTGAACAACCTTGATGGCCAGGCTGTAATCCAGCCGGTCCCGGGGATGCCTGATAAAACGACCGAGATGGTCAAACAGGGCCCGGCTAACCTGCCGGAGAAAGGATTTTTCCGCGGCTGTTTTTTCTATGGTAACCGTTACCGGTTCGTTCGTGCCGGGATGATTCAGGAAAAGGGGTCGGGACGGTCCGGCCTGATACATCCGGGCCAGTATCCGGGGATAGATATGCCAGAAAACATGGGGGCAGCCATTATCCGGCAGCAGGTTTCCGGCCGGTCCCGGTTTTTGATGATAGCGGCAGGGGTGAATCACCTTCGCCACCGAGACCAAGGCGGAGTGGCCCCGGTTGAACCGGTGGATGGCCTTTTCCAGGGATATCCCGGCCCTGCTTCGCAGGAGGATTTCCGGAAAGAGCCGGTAAAACCGGACGGCCCGGTCCAGGTCCTCCTGACGATTCAAGAGAAGCGGCCTTCCGGGGGGATGCGGACAGGGGCAGTTCCGGTCGTTCCGGATAATCCGCAGGCAGATCCGGTTGCCGGTCCACGGGCCCACGCCGACCACGACCCCGGCGGCGGGATTGGGACAGCCCACCAGCACCTCATTGGGATAATGGCGGTTGATCCTTTTTTTCAACTTTTGGCCGGGGCCAAGGGGCGGCCGGCGCCGGGTCGGGTCGGCGGGGCGGATGACCCAGTTGAACCAGCCGCCTGCGGCCAAGGTAACGATATAGGGTACCAGGTTGTAAAACAGGTAGGGGCACAGCTCCGGCGGTTTCAGGTCAGCCAGCCGTTTATAGGCCGGGTCTGCTGTCAGCTCGGACAGGTAGGATGTCATGGCTGCTTTTTGGGTAAAAGTTTAATCTGGCCCGGTTTTTCAATAACTATCTCCGGGCTGCGGTGGAAGCCGAGCCTGGCCCGGCTGATCACCACCCGGGACCCGTCCGGCGGTTGTAAGCTCTTATTCTGAAAGTAGAGCCGGACGCTTCGGTCGTCATAACGCAGGCGGCCTTCCTGGTACAGGCCGGACAAGGCGGTGATAACTTCATTCTGGTAAGACCGTTCCTTCAGGTCGAGGCCGGCCGGGTCCAGGAGGTAGTCTTCAGGATCGACCTTACCGTCCCGGCGGTTCACCCCGCTGATATCCTTGATTTCCCGTAAACCGTAATGATCGTAAAGACGGCGGACGGTAAGGTCGTAAACGCGTCCCGGCCGCAGGTCTCCGGCCGCCTGATAAATATAGATGGCCCGGCCGTTTTTCTGTTTGATAACGGCGTTGTTCCGGTGCTTATAGATGACCACGACTTTTTCCAGGCGCAGGGCCGCCCGGCCGGCCTTGACCTCGTAAAGCCGGTTGATCTCGGCTGGTTTGGGTTGTTCCCCGGTGGAGCGGTCGGGCCGGGTTTCAAAGGGACCGGTTGTAAATCGGGCGTAGAGGGGCAGATGATCGGAGTAGCCCCGGCCCAGGTGTTTTCCCCGGCCGTGGTCCGCCTGTTGCCAGCGATAAACAGTGCCCTTGTGGAAGAGAAAATTCGCTTCGAACTTGTCAAAGGAGTTGTCCAGGTAGGACAGGCCCTGGTCGTCGTACAATCCGCCGGAAACGATGATACTGTCCAGGCTGTTGCGGTGGCCGAAATATTCATGGGACCAGCGCCGCCAGGCGGGCAGTTCCAGCCAGAGATTGTACAGGTAACGGTGGTCCTGCCGGCGACTCAGGGTGTCCTCTCCGACCAGCTCATCGTCCCGGATCGTGCCCAGGATATGATTAATGCCGGTTACGCCGTTGGTGTCGTTCAGGCGGGAGACATCCCGGAAGGTTTGGTATTCATTATAGTTGGAATTGAAATCTCCCAGGACTATGAAATCCGCGGCCGGGTCAAGTTTGTCGATCTCTTTTTTCAGAGCGCGGGCGTAAACCAGGCGCCGGCTCTCCGGTCCCTGCCGCGATTTCCAGTGGTTGACAAAGATGGTCAGAAGATGGCCCTCTATATTGACGGTGGCTTTAAGAATGCTCCTTTGTCGCGGTCCGGGCTGAATCTCTCTGGTCCGGACAACCGGATACCTGGAAATAAGGCCGCAGGCCACGGTGGTCGGCGGGGTGTCGGCCAGGGCGCTGTAGGCATAGGGCCGGCCCGCCTCAGCCAGTTTTTTCAGTAACCGGTCCAGGGCCCGTTGGGATTCGACTTCCTGGAGCCCGAGGATGTCGGCCTCCAGGGCCATAATGACGCGGGTCATATGGACGGTCTTCTTCTCGGCCAGGTGCCGGTTCCAGCCGTGTTTGCCGCCCGGCACGTAGTCCGGGTATTCGGTGCCGTCGTTATGGGCGTCAAACAGGTTTTCCAGGTTGTAGGTAGCCACTTTTATGGTGGTACTGAAAACCGGACCGGCCGGCAGCGTCGACAACAACAGCACCAGGATGATGGCAGCGATTCGTTTCAGCAATATGCGTATTCCCTTTTTATCGCCGGTCACTATTGTCCGAAATAAAATTTCAGCGGTCTCGGCGGAAGTGATTTTTCTTCGCACCTGGCCCCTTTTGGGGGCCGGTTGCCACCGTCTGCTAAATTTCTCGAACTCGGGCTGACGCCCTCAGACAGCGAGAAATTCTTAACCCGGTTATTTCACGAGTCGATTTGGGCGCAGCTGCAAGGCGCAGGGCGCGAAGCTGTAGTAATCTACCGCGAGCGGCCTGCAACAAAGCAGCTGCGCCCAAGGTGACTCGCCCGAAGGGTGAATTTTTTCGACATCAAATGGTTAAAATTCCATAAACGGCCAATGACAATTTGTATTTTAAAAAAAGTCAGAAATTATTAATAACCATATGAAGTTTATTGGTTAAACCACTATAGTCGAAAAAATTCATGAAATATCCGGG
>JBKHHL010000144.1:0-6476 GCA_046539175.1 Desulfosudaceae bacterium | reverse complement strand
CCGCACGCACGGTTCGGAGGGCGGGGAGGGCGAAAGCCCTTTCCGACCCCTATCGTGATAGGGACTTTTTACGAAGTCATCATTTTTGAGGGTCCGGCAGGTCGTTTCAAGAAGGATGGAAAAAAAGGGGGGAAAACTTCAGATTATTGAAATAACAGAAAAACGCGGGATTTTTGAGACAGCTCTACTGTGTTGCCTGGCGGGCAAATTCTGGGATTATTCCGCCCAGTAACCAAAGTCAGGAATCTGAGAAAAGAACCCGTCATCAGGTGGTGCCTGATCAGGCACCACCTGATAGGTCAGTTCCCGGGCCATATTCAGGAGTGGCACCGGCGGCGGGCCGTTGTTGCGGATTTCCCACAGACCCAGATGCTGCAGTATCTGCTTGATGAGGGACTGCTCTTCTCAGTAGCAGGCAATATCCGGGCTGATGATAATCGGCCAGCAGCGCCGCGCCGATGGCGACGGACAGCCCGGCTTACCTGAAATGGGTCCAGGAAACCATGCTGTTCATCTTCCTTCCGGTGGTGGAAAAAGCCCTTGCCGAACCATAATGACCGATACGCCCTCGCTTTTTCGGTCATTGTTCATGGCCAGGAGGGAAAACACAAGCAGGGCCCATCCGCTTATTAAATGGCTTGGCTCTGTTTTGAAACAAAGTTATAAAACTTACTTGACAAACATATTTTTTCCGCTAGGCTTGTCTTTAGTTACCCCCAAACAGCCAGGGACGATGTTGCCCCTTGGCAGCAAGGAGGCAGCAATGAACATATGGAGCAACCAATCCGCAGAAGCCAAGAAAAAGCGATGGGACACGCTCTGGGCGCTGGAAGACTTGCCCCGGCCGTTGTGGTTTATCCCGGCCACGCCGGTCATGGCCCTGGCTAGCAAATACCTGGGGCAAGGTCGTTCAGTAACAACGCTTTTCAGTGACCGGGAGGTCCAGTTTAAAGAGTCGTTAACTTTTGTCCGGCTCTGCACGGACCTGGTCATTGATTTTGTCAAGGAATTCAAAACGCGGGTGGACGAGATGATCCCGGGTTAATGTATATTATGCATAATGGCAAACCCAGATCGCTCAAGGTCAACAATCGTCAGCGGGTATTGGCGTTGCTCCGTCAGCAATCACTGCTCACGGCCGCAGCCGCAGCGGAAAATGCCGGCCTCAGCAAAACTACGGCCATGAAGATTCTGGATCATTTTGTGGCGGAGGGACTGGTGCTGGACGCGGGCAAGGGGGATTCCACCGCTGAAGGCGGCAAGCCCCCTGCCTTGTTCAAACTGAATGATCATTATGCCTGCGCCATTGGCATCCATCTGTTTCCTGAAAAAATTGCCGCCATTGCCGTTGATCTGCAGGAAACCATCCTGGACGCGGTCGCCATACCCATTCAGGAAAATGCCTCACTGGCCGTGGTGGTTGCTGGCATGGCTGAGGTGGTGTCCCAGTTGTTGCAAAAAACAAACTTTCTTCAGCAGCAGGTGGCCGGTATCGGCATTGCCCTGCCGGGCGTTATCGATCCACAAACCGGTCTTTGCCGATTTTCTCCCCGGTTTTCCTCCTGGGGCACGGACGCCGATGTTATCGAGCCGCTGCGGCAAAAGCTGGGCCGGGATATACCCATCTTTATCGATAATGAGTCCCGGCTTATGGCCTTTGCCGAGAAAAAACAAGGCGCCGCCAGAGACAAGCGCAATATCGTTACGGTCAGTGCCGGTCGGGGGCTGGCCGCGGGCATCATCGTCAATGATGCCTTAAAACACGGCACCCATAACCTGGCCGGGGAAATCGGCCATATGGTAATCAATCCTTACAGCAGGGAAACCTGCGTATGCGGTGGGCAGGGCTGTTTTGAGGTTATGGTCTCCACCCGGCGATTGCTTCGCAAGGCCGCGCAAGGTCGTAAGGCCCATCCGGGATCGCTCATTTTCAGTCCTTTCCCTGAAACCAAAATCACCCCGGAGATGATTTTTCAGGCCGCGGGCCACGGTGACCTTTTTGCCCGGGAGCTTCTGGACGATATGGCCTTCTGGATGTCGGTCGGGTTTTCCAACCTTATCATGATGCATGACCCCGAGGTCATCGTCATTCAGGGGATTTACACGCAAAGCGGGGACACCTTTTTACACACACTGAAACAGAAGACCAATCGTCTGGTACTGAAAAAAATCGACAAACACGTGGAGATACGGTTTTCCGCCTTCGACACCGAAGCCGGAAACATCGGGGCGGCCGCCTACGTTATGGATCAGTACTTTAACAATTATTGCTATTTACAGACCGACTGCAAGCCGATGGCCCTTTCGGGGCAGGCTTGAGCGGTCGAAAAAGGAGAGAGATCATGCGTCCATCATCCTTTCACAGTCTTTGCGCCTGGACCTTTAACGCCGGCAAAGGCGGGTTTACACCGTCGGATACCCGCCCCCAATGGGCGGCGGACAAACTGGACACCTGCGGGAAAATTGACCTCATTACAAATGAAATTATCCCCAGATTGCCGGACCATATCCATCTCGGCCTGGAAGCGCATTATGACTATGAATATAATGAAGAAACCGCGCCGGCCCTGGCTGATCGGCTGGTGGATGCCGGAATGTCCCTGGCCATGGTCACACCGGGGGCGCATCAACACTTTGCCTATGGCGGGCCCTGCTCCCTTGACGAAAAAGAGCTTGATGCCGCCCGGCAATACAGCCAGCGGGCGCTGGACCTGGCCTATGGTCCTTTAAAAAAAGCCTGGTACCCGGAAGTTCCGCCGGCCTTTGTTATCTGGAACGGGTCCTTTGGCTATGACCTGGCCACGACCGGCATTATGAAGATGTATGCCAATTTGAAAAAGAGTGTCGCGGAGCTATGCCGGTCCGAAAAAGAAAAAGGGGGCCGGATGTATCTGGCCATCGAACCCAAACCCAACGAGGGGCACCCGGCCATGCTTTTGCCCACGGTGGCGTCGGCCATTGTGTTCTGGAAAAAGCTGCACGAGGAATTCGGCCTCGACCTGGACAGGAAAGGGGTTAACAAGGAGTTCGGCCATTCCGAAATGATCGGTCTGGATCATGTTTATGACACGGTTGAAGAGATCGACAACCAGATGCTCTGCCACATGCATATCAACAGCCAGGGCTATAATGACGGCCTGATTCTGGGCGGCCCCGGCAAATATGACATTGATAACGGGGCCCGCATCAACGGCATGAATATCGCCATCGCCGGCTTAATCCAGCAAGCCGGCTATACCCGCTGGAAAGGCCATGACATGCAGGTACGGGCCCATGATACCGAGGCGCAGGGGATCGACCGCGTTATCCGGAGCATTTTAAGCTGGGATGCCTGTGAACAGGCGGCCGCTGATTTTGATTATGAAACAATGCTGGGTTTTCTGGAAACCCGTGAAACCGCCAAAGCCGAGGACATGATGCGACAGGCGGTGGTGCGGGCCTGTGAATCCTTCGACAGCATGTATAATTGATGGCTTCGTAAAAAGTCCAATATCTTCGTTGCAGCGTTTTTCTCGCAATTTCACGTACTGCTAAGTACGCTGCATTACTCGAAAAACTCTGCGCCTTGATCTTGAACTTTTTACTTTGCCATCCCAATTTGGACTTTTTACGAGTACATCATAATTGATACTTACCCATGAAATACAGGGCACCATGCCGGATGCCAACAATGCGGTCATTTTTGAGACCATCAAGAAAGTACAGGCAGGACCACACGACAGTTAACCGGAACGCCAGGAAAGGTACCATTTAATGTCTGAAAAAAACCATACCTTTTTCCCCAGACTTGTCAGTGACCTTAAACGTCAGGGGCTGACTGAAGAAAATCTGATGCGGTGTTCAAAAAGGTTGCTGTCGGCCATGTCGCTGAAAGAAAAAGTTGCCCAGATGTCGGGCAGCGCCAACCTGATCGATTTTATGGTGATGGGGATTCGTTACAACCTGAGGGTTTATAAAGCAGGGGCCAATAAACGCCTCGGCATCCCGCCGTTTAAATTTACCGACGGCCCCCGGGGTGTGGCCCTGGGGAACTCAACCTGTTTTCCGGTCAGTTCCGCCAGGGGGGCAACCTGGGACCCGGCCCTGGAAGAGCGGGTGGGGGAGGCCATCGGCATTGAAGCCAGGGCACAGGGCGCCGACCTTTTTGGCGGCGTGTGCATCAATTTATTGCGGCACCCCGGCTGGGGCCGGGCCCAGGAAACCTATGGTGATGACCCGCATCTTCTGGGGGAGATGGGCAAAGCCGCCGTAATCGGAACGGGCCGGCATGTGATGACCTGCATCAAGCACTTTGCCTGCAACAGCATTGAAGAATCGCGGTTTTACGTGAATGTTGAAATTGACGAGCGGGCCCTGCGAGAGGTCTATCTGCCCCATTTTAAAAAGTGTGTCGATGCCGGGGCGGACTCGGTCATGAGCGCCTATAACCGCGTCAACGGTGAATTTTGCGGGCACAACCGGCACTTGCTGACCGATATTTTAAAAAAGGACTGGAAATTTTCCGGGGTTGTTTTGTCCGACTTTGTCTGGGGTGTTTATGACGGCAAGGCCGCGGCCAAGGCCGGGCTTGATTTGGAAATGCCGCATAAAAAATGCTATGGCAGAAAATTGATTCAGCTCCTCGGACAGGGCGAGGTATCGGAAACGGTTATTGATGAAGCGGTTTCGCGACTGCTTGGCAAAAAACTGGAATACGCGGCCCGAAAACAACCTGGTCCATATGCAAAAGATATGGTGGTCTGCGATGATCATACCCGGCTGGCCTACGAGGTGGCGTGTAAAAGCATGGTTCTGCTGAAAAATAAAAATCAATTCCTGCCGCTGGACAAAGATAAGGTGAAAAAGATGGCCGTATTGGGAAAACTGGCCAACCGGGTTAACCTGGGGGATAATGGCAGCAGTCGCGTCCGGCCGCCCTACGCGGTCACGCCCCTGCAGGGCATCCAGGATCGGGCCGGCGCTGATGTGGAAATTGTTTATTATAGCGGCGCTGATCCGGCTAAAGCCGCCCGGATCGCCGACAGCGCGGATGCGGTCATCGTTGTCGCCGGTCTGACGAAAAAAGAAGAAGGGGAATATATTCCCATCCCCCGGCCTATCGGTGGCGACCGGATGAAGCTGGGCCTTCCGGAAAAAGACAAGCAGCTGATACAGGCGGTAGGCCGTCAGGACACCCCCGGTGTTGTTGCTTTGGTGGGAAGTTCAGCCATAACCATGGAAAGCTGGAAAGACCAGGTTGATGCCATCCTCATGGCCTGGTATCCGGGTATGGAAGGCGGAAACGCCCTGGCCGATATTTTGTTCGGCCAGGTTAATCCCTCCGGAAAGTTGCCGATGGCTTTTTGTAAGTCTGAAAAGCAGCTTTACCCCTTTGATAAAAAAGCCAAGAAAGCGAATTATGACGCCTATCATGGATATCGCTATTTTGACCGGGAAAAGCTTTCGCCGGCCTTTCCTTTTGGTTTCGGGTTGAGTTATACGGATTTTGCCTATGCCAGGCTGCGACTTGATAAAAACAGTGTGCGTCTGGATGAAAACCCGGAAAAATTGCTGACGGCCAGCGTTGATATTACCAATACGGGGGAACGGGCCGGAGATGAAATCGTTCAGCTTTATGTCGGCTACTGCGGTGAGGTTTCGCGGCCAGGCAGAGAATTAAAAGCCTTTGCAAAAGTGTCTCTTGAGCCCGGCGAAACGAAAACTGTTCGACTGGAAGTGTGCCTGAAGGACCTGGCCTATTATAATTCCGATCAACAGGCCTGGGACGTAGAACGATGTAAATATATCGTCTGGGTGGGGCCGTCCTCAGATCCCGAGCAATTGACGCTTTCGGAAAAATTTACAGTGATATAATTCGGCAAATAGCTATGACGGACCATTTTATCGGTATCGACAGCGGCACCCAGTCAACCAAGGCATTATTGGTCGACGATCAGGGTCGGGCCTGTGGCCTGGGCCAACAGGAATACGGGCTGATTGACGGTCTGGGGGTGGGGCATAAAGAGCAGGACCCGCAGATATGGATAGACGCGGTAACGGCTTCTGTCCGACAGGTGATCCGGCAGGCCAAAATCGATAAATCCCGTATTAAGGCCATGGGTGTGTCCGGCCAACAGCACGGCCTGGTGGCCCTGGACAAAAACGGCCATGTTATCCGGCCGGCCAAACTGTGGTGCGATACCGCCACAGCGCCCCAGGCCGAAACAATTGTGGGCAAGCTGGGCGGACCGGAGGCCATGGTGGGCCTGACCGGCAACGCCCTTCCTGCCGGGTTTACCGCTTCCAAAATTCTTTATTTAAAAGAATGCGAACCGGAAAACTATGCCCGCCTGCAAACCGTTTTGTTACCCCATGATTATCTTAATTTCTGGCTGACAGGTGTTATGCGGATGGAATGGGGTGATGCCTCCGGAACCGGCTTGTTGGATGTTCGACAAAAGAGATTCAGCCGGGAGGTGGTTGACGGGATTGATCCG
>JBKHHL010000143.1:0-6527 GCA_046539175.1 Desulfosudaceae bacterium | reverse complement strand
ATTTAGTGGAGAATCCCATGCCACGCGCGGCACTTGAAAAGCGATTGAAATTCTATTTCATCACCGATGACAAGGCCTCGCTGCCGATTCCGGATCAGGTCAGGGCGGCCATTGCCGGCGGCGCCACCATGGTGCAATACCGCCATAAAAATTTTTATTCCGGCTTGCTGGAAGAGGCGTCCGAGGCGCGTCTCCTCTGCCGGACCAACCATATCCCTTTTATCGTCAATGACGATCCTATTCTGGCCCGGGCGCTGGGCGCCGACGGCGTTCACCTGGGGCAGGAAGACCTCTTACCTGCCGAGGCCCGCCGGATTATGGGCGAGCAGGCCCTGATCGGCCTGTCGGTTTCCACCCTGGCCGAGCTGGAACGGGCCGATACCGGCCCTTGTGATTATCTCGGTACCGGCCCGGTTTTCACGACTGCCAGTAAAAAGGACGCCAAGCCGGTCATCGGCCTGGACGGTCTGGGGGCGGTCATTGCCGCCTCGCCGTTGCCGGTGGTAGCCATCGGCGGTATCGATGACACCACGGCGGCTTCCTGCCTGGCCGCCGGCGCCGCCGGGGTGGCGGTTATCAGTTTTATCAGCCGCTCCGGTCAGCCCCGCCGGAGCGCAGCTCAACTGGCCGCGGCCTGCGGCATCTCCCATTTTTCCGGAGAGCTTCAGACCCCCTGGCAGGACGAATTCGAATTAATCGCGCAATTGCTGTCGGAAGCTCCGCCGGACGAGGGGCGTCCTCCCGTCTTTGAAGTCCCGCCGGGTGATGACGCCGCTGTTTTAAAAGAAGGCCTGAAGCCGGTTATAACAACCGATGCTCATATCCAGGGAATTCATTTTAATTTTGACTGGCAGACCCCGGAGGAGGCGGGATACAAGGCGGCCGTCTCCGCCCTGAGCGATCTGGCGGCGTCCTACGCCCGGCCGGTGGCCATGTTTGTCAATCTGACCCTGCCCCCGGCGGAACCGGGCTCTCTGGCCCGGATGCTTTACCGGGGTTTGAACCGGGCCCTGCGGGAGTATGACTGCGCCCTGGGCGGAGGCAACCTGGCCGCCGGAGGCGAGGTTTCTCTGAACCTGTTTATAGTCGGTCAGAAAGAGTCCGGCCTTTATCCGGCCCGCGCCAACGCCCGACCCGGGCAGGGATTATATAGTACCGGCCGGCTGGGCATGGCCCGGGCCGGACTGGAACTGCTCCGCCACGGCCGAAATGAACCGGCAGAACTGCTGGCGGCCTTCAAATATCCCCGGGCCCGGTTTGACGAGGCCGCGGTATTGGCCGAAAACGGGGTCGACTGCGTCATCGACATCAGCGACGGACTGGCCGGAGACGCGGCCCATATCGCCCGGGCCGCCGGGGTGACCATGGCCATGGATCTGTCGGCCGCGGTCTATGATCCCTTGCTACTTGATTATTGTGGGCGTTCCGGCCTTTCTCCGGAAATAATGGTGTTAAAAGGCGGAGAAGATTATGAGTTGTTGTTTACCTGTGAGCCGGAACGATTTGAAACCATCCGGCAACGCCTGCCGCGGGCCTGCCGGGTCGGACGGTGTGAATCGTTCACCGGCCGGGAGTTGACCAATATTCCGATCGGGCTGCGCTCGTTTCAACACGGCGGGGAAGGGCGGTATGACCATCAATTGTAGGCCTGATATGGAGCCGGGACAGAGGCCGCGCCGGAAGATGGTGAGGCCATGAACATGTCCCTGAAACCGAAAGTGGTGGTTATCGCCGGCCCGACCGCCACGGGAAAAACAGCCACCGCCCTTGAACTGGCCGATCATTTCGGCGCTCATATCGTCGGGGCCGATTCCATGCAGATTTATCGCTACCTGGACATTGGCACGGCCAAGCCCGATCGAGCCGAACGAGCGCGGATTCCCCATTACATGATCGATATCGTTGATCCGGACGCGGATTTCAGCGCCGGTCAATACGCGACCATGTCCGGCGAAGTTATTGACGATCTGCGCGGGGCGGGCCGTATTCCTTTTATCGTGGGCGGGACCGGCTTGTATATCAAGGCCTGCCTGTATGGATTGCTCCGGAGCCACGCGGCCGACAGCACCGTTCTGGACCGGCTTTCCCGGGAAGCGACCGCCAAAGGCGCCGCGGTTATGCATGAACGGCTCAGGCGGGCTGATCCGGAAGCGGCCCGGCGGATAAATCCCGGCGATACTTTTCGTGTAGTCCGGGCTCTGGAGTTGCTTGAAACCACGGGGCGGCCCGCTTCCGAACATGCCCGGGCCCACGGATTTTCCGAATCCCGCTACCAGGCCTTGAAAATATGCCTGTATCAGGACCGGGAAAAGCTTTACCGGCGCATTAACCACCGGGTGGAAATGATGCTGGCGCAAGGCCTGGTGGAGGAAGTGCGGAGTCTGCTGGACAGGGGGTATTCTCCCCGGTTAAAATCCATGCAGTCCATCGGGTATCGGCACGTGACTCAATATCTTGAGAAGAAGCTGTCCTGGGAAGAGCTGGTCCGTACCATGCAACAGGATACGCGGCGGTATGCCAAACGGCAGTTGACCTGGTTCCGGGCCGATCCTGATATCCACTGGGTTGACATAAAAGAAGGTTTAGAAAAATCTCGTAATCTGATAAAAACATTTCTGGGTATTAATTAAACAAAGAGGTGGCTGATGAAGCGTCGGCTTCTGATATTATTTATGATTATGGCAGTGACGGTTGCCTTGTGGCCGGCCTGTGCCCCCCGGGAGGTGGTCCCTCTCAAGGAACCCGGCCAGGCCTTGTTTGACAAGGCGGAGCAGCACTACCAGGCCGGGGCGTACGACCAGGCCTTTGAATTATATACTGATTATCTGTCCATGTATCCCGAGGGCAGGCGGGCTCCGGAGGCCCTGTTAAAGACCGCCGGCCTTCTGGCCGCCCGGAAAGAGCATGAACAGTCGCGGAAAATATACCGGCGTCTGGTCAATCAATTTCCCGATTCCCGGCAGGCCGACGCGGCTCATCTCGGCCTGATGCGTTCCTGGTTCAATGAAGGCCGGTATGAGAAGGTTCTTGATTACGCCGATACCCTTGAGGATCGTTTTCTGCCCGAGTCCGTTCGAGCCCGGAAAAGCGCCCTGGTGGCGGAAGCCTATCTTGAAACGGATAATCCCGTTGATGCCGCTTACGTGCTTATCTCCGCCCTGAAAAACCTGAGTGAGCGGCAGCAGCATGAATTAATGCCTTCCCTGGACCGGGTCACGGAAAAGGTTGGAATCGGCACCCTGCGAAATCTTCTCGCCAATATCAAGAATCCTGATGTCCGGGGACAGCTTACCTGTCGAATCAGCGGGCGTTTTATAAAAAGCGGCAACTATGAGGCGGCTGTTGATCTGCTTTCCGATTATATCGAGCGGTTTCCCGACAATCTTCAGGCCGCTGAAGCTGAATGGTTGTTGTCTAAAATTAAAGAAGAAGCTGATTATGATCATCATGCCATTGGCTGCCTGCTGCCTTTGAGCGGAAAATACCGGCATTTCGGTAACCAGGCCCGGCGGGGGGTGCAATACGCTTTTCAGAAACTGGCGGCCTCGGACAGGGCCGCAGGAGAAGAGAAAAGTCCGGTCAGACTGGTTATCCGGGACAGTGGCTCCGATCCCGAACAGGCGGTGCAGGGAGTGCGGGAGCTGCTTGAGGAAAAGGTGGCGGCCATTATCGGTCCGCTGGTCACTTCCCGGGAAGCCCTGGCCGAAGCCCAGAAAAACAATGTGCCGATTATAGCCCTGAGCAGGGAGGATGATATAACGGAAATCGGCGATTATGTTTTTCGAAATTTTCTGACGCCGAAAATGCAGGTTCGCTCCCTGGTTTCATATGCCTGCGGTGAGAAAGGGTGGCGACGCCTGGCCGTGTTATTTCCGGATGAACAGTATGGGCGGGAATTCGCCCACACCTTCTGGGATGAAATTCTGAGGTATGACGCCGAGATAGTGGGGTTTGAATCGTATGATCCGGAATATACCGATTTTGCCGATTCCATTGAAAAACTGGTCGGCCTTTATTACCCGGTTCCCGAAGATCTGGAGGAGGCTCATGAAAAATATCTTGATGAACTGGGGATTAACCCCGAAACGGAGGAAACCGGTCAGGAACTACTTTTGATTGGCGAAATCCTGGAAGAAGAACCCGAGGAAGAGCCTCCGGCGATTGTTGATTTTGACGCTTTGTTTATTCCGGATGGTCCCACCAAGGCCAAACTGATTGTGCCGCAACTTATTTTTCATGACGTGGTTGACACGGTTTTCATGGGGACCAATCTCTGGTACAGCCGGGAATTGGTAGACAGCGCCGGTAAATACCTTCAGGGAGCCATGATGCCGGCGGCCTTCTGGGAAAAATCACGGGATTGGCAGGTGCGTCAGTTTGTGGACGGTTTTTCCGGAACATTCGGAAAGTCGCCGGATTTTATCGCGGCGGTGAGTTACGACACGGCCAATATTTTGTTTGACGCTATCGTGGACCAGGAGAATGATTATCGCAGTGATATCAGAAACCGGCTGAGGGATCTTGCTGATTATGATGGCGTCACCGGGCGGACATCATTTGATGAAAAGGGAGAAGTGCACAAGGCTCTGCCTCTTTTGAAGATTAAGGGTCGTTCTTTTTACCGGACTTATCAGCCGGATACTCCTGGTTCGGATTTTCCCGAATCGCCTTGACGGTTCTTTCAGCGGAATAAGGGCAATTTTGACGGCTTCGTAAAGTCTGGATTTTCCTTGTTGCGTCACCCCGGCGAAGGCCGGGGTCCAGTAAAATCGGATAGTTCTGGATTCCGGCCTTCGCCGGAAGGACGAGGTAGGGATTTTTTACAAAGCCGTCAAACGTTAGGTTACGGTAAAGGTTATCATGTACCTGTTATACAGCCTGGCCAGTACCACTCTCTTTCTGATTTTATTCCCTTTTTTCTTGCTCTACAGCCGGCTGACGGGAAAATATACCGAGGGGTTGTCCCAGCGCCTGGGTCGCTACCCGGAAATCGTCTTTAAAGATGCCGGCCGGCCGCGCGTCTGGATCCACGCGGCTTCCGTGGGGGAGGTCGGGGTGGCCCTGAACCTGATCGAATCTTTCCGTGAACTTATGCCGGGGTGTGCCCTGGTTTTAACCACTGTTACTGAACACGGCCAGGCTTTTGCCAGGGAGAAGGTCCCTCCGGAGGTGGCCTGTCTTTACGCTCCCCTGGATGTGCTCTGGCCGGTCAAAAGAGCGCTGGCCGCGATCCGGCCGGATATTTTCGTGTGTCTGGAAACAGAGATATGGCCGCACCTGTTCCGGGAAATCAGTCACAGCGGGGCCAGGACCGTTATTGTCAACGGACGCATGTCTCGGAGTACTTATCGCTGGTATCGTCGTTTCCGGCCTTTTTTTGCCATGATTTTAGGCCGGGTTGACGGGTTCAGCATGATCGGCCGGGCCGATGCCCGCCGCGTCCGGGATCTCGGGGTGCCGGCCGATCGCGTGGTCGTCAATGGCAACGCCAAGTATGATCACCTGGCGCGTCGTCCCCGCCAGGGAGTTCGCCGAAAAATGCAGGCCGCCTGGAACATAACCGAAGGTGAACCAGTGCTGGTGGCCGGCAGCACCCGGCGGAACGAAGAAGAACTTTTGGCCGGTGTTTATGAGCAACTCCTGGTCGATTTCTCCGATCTGCTGCTGATCGTGGTGCCCCGGCATATCAACCGGGCTCCGGCCATATGGCGCAAGCTGGAACAGCGGGGCTTGTCCTGCCGCTTGAAATCAGAACTGGACCGGACCGGCCTGAACCGCGATCGCCCGGTGGTGGTGGTTGACACCATGGGAGAACTGGATCAGATATACAGCCTGGCCGCGGTGGTTTTCTGCGGGGGCAGCCTGGTACCGCTGGGCGGTCAGAATGTTTTAGAGGCGGCCGCCTGGGGCGTGCCGGTATTTTTCGGACCTTATATGGATGATTTTGCTGATGCCGGTCAGCTGCTCCTGGAAAGCGGCGGCGGCATGCAGGTCAAGGACGCTTCTGAGCTGACCAGCCGCGTCCGGGATGTCCTGGCGAATCCCGTCCTGGCCCGCTCCATGGGACAGGCGGCCCGGAACGCGGTTTTGTCCGGGGAACCCGCCGCGACCCGTCATGTCCAGCTGGTCAAGTCCCTGATTAAGACCATTCAACCAGCTGAACAAAGAGCAGGCCTCCGGCGAGATGGCCATCATTACCGGTGAGCCCCGCCCCGCTTCCGCCGAAGCCCTGGAATCAACCGAAGTTTATATTACGGAAACAAGCTGAATGATGACCTGAGCCAACACCTGGCCATCGTCAAAGATCTGACGGACCAGCTCATAGCCCGGATATTTTATGAAATTTTCGGGCTGAGGCCGTGGTCGCCGCCTGTTTATGGCCTGTTTGCCCTTGATTTTCTGTCTGTTTTATAATATTGTTATAATAAGAGAAACAAGAGGTTATCAAACAGGATTTTTCAGGTCTTTTTTTATTTTTCATTATAACCTGTTCTTTTATCATCTGAAAAGACTGATAAAAATTTATA
>JBKHHL010000142.1:0-6558 GCA_046539175.1 Desulfosudaceae bacterium | reverse complement strand
ATGATGGCTTCGTAAAAAGTCCAATTGCCGCATGGCGGCCGGCTTCGTTGCAGCGTTTTTCTCGCAATTTCACGTACTGCTAAGTACGCTGCATTACTCGAAAAACTCTGCGCCTTGATCTTGAACTTTTTACTTTGCCATCCCAATTTGGACTTTTTACGAGTACAACAATAAATAAGATGAATAAAGTATGTCCTGATTCAGGTCTGGTCTGTCTCCGGGTTAATCCGCCTTGAGGATTATCAGCCCGGCCGCCAGCATGAAAAGGGCGTTGGCCGCCCAAGCGGCTATGACGGGCGGCAGGACTCCGCCGTATCCCAGCGACATGCAGAAACTGTGAAATATCCAGTAGGCAAAGGAAGCTCCGATGCCGTAGGCGATGGTCGCGGGAATGCCGCCCTTGACTTTGCCCGAGGCTGCCAGTCCCGTGCCGATCAGACTCATCAGCAGACACACCAGGGGAAAAGACAGCTTGGCCTGAAGATCGGTGGCGTGTCTTTTAATATTGTAACCTTCTTTTTTAAGCTTTTTGATGTGACGCCGGAGTTCCATGAATCTCATTTCCTCGGTGCTTTTGGCGGCCCGGCCCAGATCCTCGGGCATAATCGTCAGGTTAACGGGCAGATCAGCGGTGATCTCCGCCCGGCTGATCCGGCCGGATTCGTCAAAGTGATGATCCATGGCGTTTTTCAATATCCAGGTCTTGTCTCTGAAAATTCCCTGGCGGGCGTCGACGCGTCGGGATACCTTGAAATCTTCACCAAGATTGTTAAGGGTGACGCCGTAAGCGGTTTGACTGCTCGGGTCATAATGGTCGATATGCAGGATGATGCGGCCGTCTTTGATCCAGATGTCATTCTGCTTCCGCAGGGCCGAGGTTTTCTGGCGAACCTGTTTTAACCAGATATGGTTGGCCTGGCTCATGGTAACGGGAATAACCAGTTCCGAAAGAATAAAGACCAGGACGCAGACACAGGCGGCGGCGAACACGGCCGGAACCAGCAGGCTTCTGGTACCCTGGCCGCTGCTTCGAATGGCAATGATCTCGTTGTGTTTGTTCATCAGGCCGAAAACCACCAGGGTGGCGATCAGGATGGCCACCGGCGCGATCTGCATTACAATTAACGGTATTTTCAGCACAAAAAAGGAGAGGGTGCTGGTCAGCGGCAGGTCGGCGTTCATGAAGTTGTCGATTTTTTCGGAAAAATCAACCGCCAGGTAGATAGTAATAACCACAATGGCGACAATGGCCAGCGTTTTAAAAATTTCCCGGGTGATATATCGGAACAATATGGACATGGCTTATCCGGATTTCTGGTCGTCCGGGTCCGGACTGGCCGGACTCGAGTGCTTGTCTTTTCCATCCGGCCGATGGGAGAGTCGCCGGTCGGGCTTGATAAAAAAATCTTTAAGGGATTGACCGCCGGCCGTGGCAATCAGCAGAGCGAGTCCCAGTCCGGCCATGACCAGATTGGGCAGCCAGGTCCCCACGATTGGCGGCAATCGGCCGGATTCTCCCAGAATTTCCCCGGCCGACAGCATCAGGTAGTAAGCCAGAAAGCAAAGCAGGGACAGGCCGATGCCGGAGGAAGCCCGGGCGTTTTTACTCTGAAGCCCGAGGGGAACGGCCAGCAGGCCCAGGGCCAGGCAGGCGAAGGGAATGGCGAATTTTTTATGCCAGGTCAGCAGGGCCGGGTAATAGCTGCTGTCTTTCTGGTCCATCGACCTGATATGGTCACGCAGTTCGGCCAGGGTCATCTCTTTTTTGTCTTTATGGCGTGATTCTTGATTCCCGCCACTCTGGCCGATATCAAGATTGACTTCATAACGCTTGAAGCTGATGGAATGAAGCCTTTTGTCCGCCAGACCGGCCTGGTTGATGACCCCGTCCCGCAGGATCAGACGAAAGATATTATTGTCGCGGTCAAAAATGATGTTGCCGGCTGGAGCGCTGATGGTCACCGAGGTGTCAACGGTCTGGTGGTCCTCAATGAAAATATCGGTAAGTCGCTGGCCGCTTTTGTCGTAACCTCCGACATACAAAGTCATGTCTTTGAAATCAGTATTGAATTGCCGTTCCCGGATACCTATTTCCGGACTGGTTGTAGCGGCCTGGTAGGCCATTTTTTCGAAAGCCATTCGGCTGTGGGGCAGAGCCCACATACTGATAAAAGCCGTCAACAGTCCGGCGGCCAGGCAGAACCAGGCCACCGGATAAAGCAGTCGGTACACGCTGACGCCGCCGGACCGCAAGGCCAGGATTTCATTGTCACCGGACATTCTTAAAAAAACAAGCAAGACCGCCATCATGGTGGCAATGGGAATGACCAGTTCCAGAAAATAAGGCAAAGAATACAACAGCATCAACAGGACCTGGATGAGACTGATATGATAATTAACGATAAAGTCGGTTATATCCAGGAGTTGATGGGTCAGAAATATCAGGGTAAAGACAACAATACTGATCGCGAAATAGGGCAGCATTTGCCCGGCCAGGTATCGATCTATGATGGCAGGTTTGGCTGGCATCGGCGTCATTTTCCGAAATATTTTCGCTTTAGCCCGGCTATTTCACGATAACACATTGAAATAATAAGGCAAAATAGTATTTTTCAAAAAACTTCATGCAATATCCGGGTTAGAAAATTTTTTCCTGCACCTCGGTTTCGGATTGGATATGGGTATAAATAGCAAAAACCACCGCTCCGGACAACATTATTATCCCGGCCAGGGGAAAGGCCTGGCGCAGTGAAAAAAGATCCATGACCACGCCGGTGATGGCGGCGCCCATCAGCATGCCCAGGCTGTGTGCCACCGTCATGAGAGACATGACCGAACCCATGGCCTTGACTTCATTGCCCTTGATAACAGCCAGGGCCATCAGCGGCGGCATGGCGATGCCGCCGCCGATGCCAAAGGCCACGTTTATGGTGAACAGGCTCCAGAAGCCGGTGGCCCACTGATAACAACACACGGCCAGGGCGATGATGATGCTGCCGAAGACGGCCATGGTTCGTTTGTTGTAGTGGTCAGCTATCATGCCCATGGGCATCTGCAGGATACCGCTGACAAAAACGGCCAGCATGACCAGAATACCGATCTGGAAACTGGACAGGCCGTAGCGGCTGGCCAGTATCGGCAGGAAGCACCAGACCATTCCGATACAGAAAACATAGGCGAACCTGAGGGCGAACAGCCCGCACAGGAAGCGGTTTTTAAGGATAATTATCCATTTGACCGGAGCCTGGTGATAACGAACCACCCGTTCTTCACGGGTCGGGGGAAGAAAAATCATACTCAATAAAAAGCCGGCCAGAGAGAGAAGGCCCATGCCGATAAAGGCGGCATCCATGCCCATCATATCGTTGAGCGCGCCGCCGGCCAGGGGGCCGATGCTGAGGCCGCCGAACATGGACATGTTAAACAGGCCCATGGTGGCCCCTTCCCGGTCTTTGGGCGTGATATCCCCGATATAGGCCTGGGCGACCGGCATGATCATGGCCGAGGCAATGCCCTGGATAAATCGTACCACTATCAGCGAGGAAACCGAATCAGAAAAGACAAAGGCCACCGAGACCAGGGCATATCCCAGCATGCCGCCGGTAATGTAAGGTTTGCGGCCGGAGCGGTCGGACAGGCCGCCGAAAAGCGGCAGCAGAAAAGTGCGGGAAAGGGAAAAGGCCGCGAATATCATGGCGATATAAAAGCCGCTGGCCCCCAGATTGGCAGCGTAAACCGGCAGCAGGGGCACAACAATGCCGACCCCCATGACAGCGCTGAAGATAGAGAAGAAAATGGCGATAAAGACGGTTCTATCTGAACTGCTCATTCCGGTCATGGCCAGATTTGTCCATTTTGATTGTCAAGGCTGTTGTCAAGGCGGTGCCGTCCGGACAGCTGCGGGGAAAATGATTTTTTACAGGCGAAATTCAGGTAAAAGTCGCGATACATTCGATTTCCACCAGCGCGCCCAGCGGCAGGGCGCCGACCTGAACGGCTGACCGGGCCGGGGTGTGCCCCTGAAAGAAATCCGCGTAAATATTGTTAACAAGGCCCTGCCGCCGCCGGCGCCCGGTCGGAGCTGATATATTTCATGGCTTGAATTTCTCCACCGCGTCTTCTACCAGGGAACGGATTTCCTGCAACCGCTCTGCGGTCATGGCTTCAAACCTCAACACCAGCGCCGGCTGGGTGTTGGAGGCGCGAACCAGTCCCCAGCCGTCCTCAAAAATAATCCGGACGCCGTCGATATCCACGATATCGTACTTATCCCGGAAATAGTCGGTGACCTTTTCGACCAGGTCGAATTTGACGTCATCCGGGCATTCCACCCGGATCTCCGGGGTGGTGAATGTTTCGGGAATGTCGGCCAGCAGTCCGGACAGGGTCTGGCCGGTATCGGCCAGCAGCTCCAGCAGCCGGCAGGAAGCGTAAATGGCGTCGTCATAACCGAAATAGCGGTCGGAGAAAAAGATGTGGCCACTCATTTCACCGGCCAGGGCGGCTTGCTCTTCTTTCATCTTGGTTTTTATCAGGGAATGGCCGGTTTTCCACATAATGGCCCGGCCGCCGTGTTTTTCAATGTCGTCATACATGGTTTTGGAGCATTTCACCTCGGACACGAAAACCGAGCCCGGTTTGCGGGAAAGAATTTCCCGGGCGAACAGGATCATGAGCTTGTCGCCGTAGACGATGCGGCCGTTTTCATCGACCACCCCGAGGCGGTCGCCGTCTCCGTCATAACCGATGCCGAGGTCCAGTTTTTCGGTCCGGACCAGTTCGATCAGGTCCCGCATGTTGGCCAGCACGGTGGGATCGGCCTCATGGTTGGGGAAGGTGCCGTCCATGTCGCAATACAATTCATGGACCTGACAGCCCAATTTTCTCAGGATCGGTCCGGCCACCACCCCGGCGGTGCCGTTACCGGCGTCAATGCCGACTTTAAGGGGGGCGGTCAGGGCTATATTGTTTGCAATATATTCCTGGTAGGGGGTGACCGCGTCGGCCCCGGTCAGCGACCCTTCCCCCGCGGCAAATTCACCCGCTGTCATGATATCGCCTATTTTTGATATCTCTTCTCCGAAAATGGAATCCGAGTCCAGGCAGAGCTTGAAACCATTGTATTCCGGAGGATTGTGGCTGGCGGTTACCATGACACCGCCGCCGGTGGCCAGGTGATTAATGGCGAAATAAAAGACCGGGGTAGGGCAGACGCCTATATCAACCACGTCGCAGCCGGTGGAGCGCAGCCCTTTGACGATCTGTTCCGAATAAGTCCCGGAGGTCAGCCGGCAGTCCCGGCCCACCGCGGCATAGGAACGGTCGTGCCCGAGCAGATAGGTGCCAATGGCCCGACCGAGCTGAAAAACATCCTCTTCTTTAAAGTCTTCTCCGGCAATGCCCCGGATGTCGTATTCTCTGAAAGTGTGTGCTCGCATCATTTGTCGCCTCCTTTGTTCAGGGGGTTCTCATGTCAGGGACGAGATAATGGCCACCAGGCCGACCACCAGGCAATACGGCGCGAACAGGTGCAGCCGGCCGCGGCTGATGATCCTCAACAATATTCGCAGCGCCAGGTATCCTACCAGGAAGGAGGTCACGGCGCCGATGAAAGCCGGCAGCGCCAGGGTGTTTCCGCCGCCGTTGAGCATTAAGTCCCGGGACGAAAGCAGTTGCGCCCCCGTGATGGCCGGTATGGATAAAAGAAAGGACAACCGGGCCGCGTCTTTGCTGTTTAGGCCCAGAAACAGTCCCGTGGCAATGGTGGCTCCCGATCGTGATATGCCGGGTATGACGGCCAGGCCCTGGGCGCAGCCCACCAGGATGGCCCGGCCGGCGCCGAAGTCAATGATCTCGCGGCCGTTATTGCCCCGGCCTCTGGTCAGCCATAGAATCAGGGCGGTTACGATCAGCATCAGGCCGACCAGCCAGACAGAGGACAGCCCCCTTTCCGTGAACAGGACCTTAAGGCCCGCTCCCAGGATGGCCGTCGGCACTGAACCGATCAGGATCAGCAGGGCCAGGCGCAGGCCGGTTTTTTCCCGGTCTGAATAACCGTCCGCGCCCCCGCCGGCAATGTTCCGGACTGCCCGGGCCAGCGAAGCCAACAGGTCGCCAATATCTTTTCTGAAAACAAAGATGACCGCCAGCATGGTGCCGATGTGAACGCTGGTGTCAAAAAAAAGGCCCGGGGCCGGTATCCCGAATAAATGTCTGGCCAGAACCAGGTGGCCGGAACTGCTTATGGGCAGAAATTCGCTCAATCCCTGGATGGTACCCAGCATTACCGCCTGTAGTAATGTCATCTGAAAAATCGTATCCTTATTGTCCGCCGTCTTGATCCGGCGCAGGAATCATATCGCGAACAAACGGGAAGCCTGCCTGAACGCTTATCCGGAGTAAACCTGATATTTTCATGCATCCTAACTTATTGCGCCACAGAATGCAACCGGCCGAATGGTGGTCTTCGGCCGGTGACAGCTGTCGGTTGGGGTCGGTTTTCCGGTGGATTTAAAATTATAATTATGGGCGGCTCAGGCAGTGCCGGTCCCGGTTCGG
>JBKHHL010000141.1:0-6563 GCA_046539175.1 Desulfosudaceae bacterium | reverse complement strand
TTCTGTGACATTCCAGCCTCCATATTGCTTCCTGTTATGGGCATTATCTCAAAATTATAGTTTCTATCGTTTTCATCAAATTTTGTCAACCTTCTTTAACAACAAGCATACCGGACGACAACCAAGCGACATGAGGGAGGTGGCCTATGGCCGAAAAGATCAGGCCGGTTGGTTGAAATACCATTCTGCCCGTATAAGAGAAACGGCCATGTCCGGTGCGGCGGAATCATGGCTGACCGGATATTCCTGAACCGGCACCCCTTGTTGCCGGTAATAATCCAGCAGCGGAAGGGTACGTTGTTGGTATAGCTCAAGTTTATGGGCAATGGCATCCAGTGTGTCGTCCGGACGTCCGGCGCGGTCGCCGCCGGTATCGGCTTGAATCCGATGGCAGACGACCGCCGGCGATCCGGACAGATGGACCACTTGTCTTACCTCCACCAGGTCCGCCATGAAGCGGGCCTGCTCCACGTGCCGGGGCAGGCCGTTGAGGATCAGCAAGCAGTCCGGTGATACCCGTTTTTCCCGGACAAAGGCCTGGAAAATGGTTGCCGCCAGCGGCAGGCGGTCCTTCTCCAGCAGGGCACCGCAGGTCAGTACTTCTTTGATGAAGTTCTGATCCGCAGAACTGATCTGCTCATGCCCCTGGTCGGCGGTTTTGCGCAGCTGGGCGCCGAAATCAAAATGCGCGCAAGACCGGTCGGCCAGGCCGTGCCGTTCCAGGTGATCGCCCAAGGGTGTTTTGCCGCAGCCGGTAGGACCGGTCAATAATATGGCTTCCTGTTTCATGCGGGCGATTGTAGCGTTTTTCATGGTGATTTGCAACCCCATCCGGCAGCGCAATCCAGAACCGTCGGATTTGACACCGGGGCGGCAAATTATGACCAGGTAAAGCCTGACCGGACAGAGGCGCCGGAAAAGCATCCAGAAGGCCGGCGGCAGCCTGTCGCTGCCGGCATCCATGAGCGAGGTGGGCGGATGAAGGGAGGGCAGGATACCCTCAAAGCTTCCTTAGACAATTAAGAGGGCTGCGGCTTCTGCCGGACGGCGTCACCAGCGTCACCGGCGGCGGCTGGCGGAGCAGGGCGGTGCACTCGAAGGAGAAGCGGCACCGGATTTGAGCCCATGATCGCCGTTGATGAGATGTTTCAAGGTAATCTGATTCAAGCGTTCAAACATGGCGTTGCTGGCTTCGAACCATACCCAGCGCGACAGACACTCCCCGGCCCGGTTGCAGACCCCGCAATAGGGCTCCTGTGATTCGGAACATTCGGTCAGGGAGGTCGTCTCTTCCAGCGAGCGAACGATGTCTCCGATGGTTATCCGTTCGGGAGGCCGGGCCAGCATGTGTCCTCCGAAAGGCCCCCGACGGCTGGTCACAAGACCGTCCTTTTTAAGCTTGCGGATCAGCTGTTCCAGGTATTTCCGGGAGATGTCCTGTCGCCGGGCAATATCACCAAGCGGGACATGCTTGTCCCCGGCATAGATGGCCAGGTCCAGCAACAGTCGGGTACCATATCTGCTTTTTGTGGTCAGCCGCATTTTTGTGCCTGTGTTTGTGGTTTTGAGTAACCAACCGGTCCGCTCGTGATCAAGCCATTCTTTGGAAGCCAGGCGAATTCCGGGTTAATTCATTCTGATACCTTATGGATTTTCATTTAATCTGTCCATCGGTAATTCCGGGGTGAAAGCCAGCCGGCCATCGGCCCCGTCCACGGCGACGGCTGTCTGGAATATCCGTGTTTGCCCGGAAAAGCGTCTGAACAACAACATGATCTTACGTATAGGCAGGTCCCGTTCTGCCCGTTTTGCGTCAGAAGGTCAAGTTGCCATAGGCCCTGGAGACAGTGTTGATGCGCGGCTGCTCGGGACGTGCCCGGGGCAGGCATATCTCGAAACAGGTGCCCCGGTCAGGGCGCGAGGTCACTTCAATGAAACCGCCATGCTGTTTCACCACGTGGTTGGCGATAAACAATCCCAGACCGGTGCCGCTGGCGCCCTTGGATGAAAAAAAAAGGGAGAACAGGGCGTCCCGGGTGGGTTGGTCCATTCCGATTCCGTTGTCCGTGATGGCCAGGGTAAATTCCCGTTCATTATTGGCCCGGGCGGAAAGTTTTATCTGGTGGCCGGTTTTTTTTGGGTCCAGGACGCAAGCGTCCACGGCGTTTTCCAGGAAATTGATCAGCGCTGTCTGCATCCAGCTCGCATCAATTTCTACTGTAACCAGGGAAGGGTCGATGTCGGTCTTTATGGCGATTCCGGCCTCGTCGGCCAGATTGCGGACAGTGGCTACGGCGCTGGCAGCCAGATCCGCCACCGCCACCTCTTCGTATTGCAGTTCCCGGGATTTGGCATAATTAAGAATGTTCCGCACCAGCTTTTTGATGCCCGCGGAATTTTTTTTGATCTGTTCAAATCCTTTTTCAATGCGCTGGTGATCGTCTTTTTGTAAACCGGTTTCCAGTTGATAGATGCTGCCGTCAAGGGCGGTCAGCATGCCCTTGATGCCGTGTGAAATGGATCCGAGCATGAGTCCCAGGGAAGAAAGATGATCCTGAAGCTGCCTGACCTTGGTGATATCGGTTGATATTTCCATGACCTGTGTTATGGCTCCATGTTCATCTCTGATGGGCGCGGTCTGGGTGATAACGTTATACTGCTGACCCGACCGGGATTTAATTACTTCTTCCGTTCCGTGGGTTTTGCCGTCGGCAAAGGTTTTCTGCACCGGGCATTCCGGACAGGGAGAGTCCCGGTGTTTGTAAATCCGGAAACAGTAGCCGCCGACGGCGTTGCCGAAATCCTTTTTAAACATCAAATTGGTATCGGTCAGCCGCAGGTCCCGGTTCTGGACGGTGATATAGCAGGGCACCTCGTTGAAGAGCTGGTGGTAAAGAATCTGGGCGTTATGCAGTTCACTTAGCCGCTGCGGATAATAGGCCAGTTTTTTTTCGGTGTTAATGTGTTTGCGGGCGTATTCCAGGGATAAGGCCAGGGATTTGCTGTTTAGCGGCGTGGTCAGATAATAAATGGCCATGATCCCGAATTCTTCCATGGCCTGTTCTTCCATCTCCTTTGGAGAAAAGATAATCAGCGGCGGCAGGAGGCGGCTTGCTTTGAACGTTTTGAGTTCCGGTGAAAAATGGCAATCCAGGCCATAGGGGTTGGCCAGAATAATGTCAATTTCGGGCGCCGACAGGAGCCGGCGGGCCTGCCCGCAGGTGTCTGCCGCCAGGACTTCGACATGTTTCCGCGCCAGGTATATTTTCAGGGCGTCGGCATGACTGGTGTCCCTGTCGATAAGCAGTAACGTCTGGGCCATTCTGGTTTACCCCAAAAGTTATTTGACGAATTCGGTGATGATTCTGCAAAAGTTCATTCGCCGGGCCGGGCCGTATTCGGGGGTCAGTGTATCATCGACTTTACACCCAGGAAAAATTACCGTCGCGGCCGGAAACATTCACGGTGTCCTGCGGTTAATCGCCCGGACCGATATTCTCCCGGACTATGTCCAGCAGTTCTTCCCGGTCAAAAGGCTTGGTCAGGCTGGCCACGGCCTTGCCGATGGCGTACTTGTTCCCGGAAAGACCGCTGACGACGATAACGGGAATATTTTGCAGATCCGGTTGCTGGGATAAGTGGCGGTAAAAACGAGGTCCCCATTCCCCGGGCAATTCCAGGTCCAGGGTGATCAAGTCCGGTAACTCCTCTTGTGCCACGGCCAAAGCGCCAGGGGCATCGGCCGCGGTTACCGTCCGGTACCCGTTATCCTCGAAGATCGAGCTGAGATAGTCCCGCACGCTGGAATCATCGTCCACGATCAGAATTTTTTTCATAGTTGCCACCTCTTGGCGATCAAATTGTTATCGGGCTGGGTTCAAGCCGCACTTTATTTGTTCATGCTGATAACCGGGCAGCCGGCCCGGGCGAGCACCTGTTCCAGAGTGCTTCCTGCCGCCGGAGCCTCATCATCGGCAATATGGGAGTGATGGGCCATGACAATCAGGTCGGCGTGGCTCTCCCGGGCATATTTGACAATTTCAACAAAGGGAATGCCTTCCCAGACTTCCATGAAGAATCTGTCGAGGCCTTTCAGGCCGGCCAGGTACTTGCTCCGAATTCGCCCCAGGGCATCCCGTCGCTGCTGTTCAATCTCATCCTGGGAGATATTTTTTCCCAGGAGCATGGGGCTGATATCCAGGGCGTGAAAGACGTGCAGTTCACATCCCAGGTTGCGGGCCAGGTCTGCGGCAAAGGCAAAGGCCCTGTCCGCGGTTTTGGAAAAGTCAGTGCCTAGGACAATGTTGGAAAGGCCCCCCCAGAACGAAGCAGCCGGCCGGTTGACAACCATGGCCGGGCAGTCGGCGGCCTTCAGAACTCTCTGGATGGTGGTGCCGGTAATGCTTTTCTTGTAGACCGAAGCTTCAGCGTCTTCCGTGCTGCGGCCCAGCAGGATCAGGTCCGTCCCGATCCTTCTGGCCTGCCGCAGAATTTCACGATGCGGAAACCCCGTGGTCACCTCGATGCTGGCGTTGACCTGGTCGGACAGCTGGTGATCGTAATAGGTGCGGATCTCCTCCTTGACCCAGGCGATATAATCGTCGTCCACTTCTACTTTTTCTCTGGTTTTGACATCCGTTACCGCCTGGCTGTATCCCCGGGAGGGTACGCCCAGCACGTGGAAAATATGGAGTTCCGAGCGATTCATGGCGGCGATGTTGAAGGCCACCCGGGCCGCGTGATCACTGGCCTCGGTCGCGGATGTCGCAAACAGTATTTTTTTAAACATGTGCACCCCGCCTGTCCCCGGGTTGGCTGCCCCGGCTGCTATTGTTCGGGTTTCAAATGATCCGGAATCTCTACCATTTCCAGGATCAGCGGCTTTAAAAAGGACCACCGGATACCGATGGTATATTCTTCCTCCAGGTCGCGGATAGCGTCCCAGCAGTTGTGGCAGGGGGCGATGACCAGGCCGGCGCCGGTGTGGAGGATCTGGTCCCGCTTGGTGATCAGGGCCTTGTTGCGCTGGGCCCGGTAAAGGCCGATCCCGTTAAAGCCGCCGCCGCCGCCGCAGCAGTAATTGTGTTCCCGGTTGGGGGCCATTTCGATAAAATACCCCGGCTCGACAATGTACTCCAGGATTTCCCGGGTTATTTCCTTTAAACCGTGGTTGCGGACATAATTGCAGGAATCCTGTATGGTTACTGACTGTTTAAGGCGTTTGGCGGGGTCAATCTTGAGTTTTCCTTCCCGCAGGGCTTCGGCCAGCCACTCCACGTAATGGATCGACGGCACCGGCGGCAGTCCGTTTTTCCTTCCCGCCCAGTAGGGACCCTCGACGACTGTCGCCCGGTGGGCGTGTCCGCATTCGGTGCCGATCATTCGCCGGGGCCGCAGTCTTTCCATGGCCGCGTAAACGCTGGCTACCTGCATTTTGCAGGCTTCCGAGTCCCCGGCGAACATGGCCAGGCTTGTTTCCTCCCAGCCGGAGGAGGGCACCGTCCAGTTTTCTCCGGCCAGGTGAAACAGGATGGCGGCTTCGGCCAGGTCCTCGGGATAATGTTTGACTTCCCGGGCGTTGACCGTGTACAAAATATCGGCATCTTCCTTGTCAATGGGAACCGTCAGGCCGGGATAGTCTTCCTCGTATTCTTCCACCATCCATTCATAGGTTTCCACGAAATCCTCGTCGGTTACATCCATCTGGGCGCGGTAAACACGATGCATGCCGGCTCCGATCTTCAGCTCCCAGGGGACGAATCCCTGCTGATAGAGCAGCTCCCGCAAGTAGCTGAACATGATGCCGGTATCAATGCCGTGCGGACAGTAGAGTCCGCAGCGGTTACAGCAGGTGCACTGGGACCAGGCCACTTCCATGGCGTGGCGCATGAATTCGTTGCTGACTTTTCCTTTCCGTTTAACGATTTCTCCCAGCGTGGATTGGATCTTATAGGCCGGCACCTGCCGGGGATCCCGGTCGTTGACCAGGTACAGAAAGCAGCTTTCCGCGCACATACCACAATGGGCGCAGATCTTCAGCCAGGTTTTCAGGCGGGATTTGAAGGTTTTTCGGAGTCTGCTCTGCAGCAGGTCCGTATCCACCTCGAGCTCTTTCATCTCCTCGTAGTATTGGCCGCCGCCCTTATCACCGAGCAAGGCGATGATCTCTTCCGCCGTTTCCAAGGGCTTTTTGTTGCAAAGGGTTCCTTCCGGCATTAATTTTCTCCTTACTGAACGGCACTGTTCAAATTTTTACAATTTGAATTTTGTCTTTGCTCTCCCCGGGTATATCGAAAAAAAATCGGGTTTCTGAACCAAAGGCTAACCCGGATATTTCATGAATTTTTCCGGCTATAGTTGTTTAACGGTAAAAATAAAATGGTTATTGATAATTTCTGGCTTTTTTCAATACAGATTGTCATTTTCATATCGGCCGCCTTGCAGCCGCGCCCAAATCGACTCGTGAAATATCCGGGCTCAGGTGATAGCCGACATGCGCATCAGAATTATGACCGGCTACCAAGTTATCGGGGTTCCTCTCAAACCGCCCCGCTTGATGCCGA
>JBKHHL010000140.1:0-6624 GCA_046539175.1 Desulfosudaceae bacterium | reverse complement strand
GGTTAAAGCAGCTGAGGTTAATTGATAATCCGGATCATGACCAGACCCCGGGAATGGTCTCACCGCAGGAGTCGCAGTGGCTGTCTTTCAAATGGACGATCCTGATCCGGTAGCCCTGCCGCTGCAGCAAGAGCTCGCCGCAATTGTGACAATAAGTGCTCTCGCCGTCGTGATCCGGCACATTGCCCACGTAGACATATCTCAGGCCTTCCTCAAGGGCGATCTGGCGAAACCTGGTCAGTGTAGCCACCGGCGTCGGAGGAACCCGTTTGAGCTTGTACTGCGGTGAAAATCGCAAAAAGTGAAGGGGGTGATCCGGTCCGAGGTTATCCGTGATCCAGCGGCACATGTCCCGGGCCATTTCGGGATCATCAGTATAGTCGGGAATAACCAGATTGGTAATTTCAAAATGGACTTCACGTTCATGCAGAATCCGGAGGGTTTCCAGAACCGGTCGCAGCCGGCCGCCGTTCAATTTTCTGTAAATCTCATCGCTGTACGCTTTCAGGTTGATGTTGGCGCCGTCTATCACGTCGCAGAGTCGGCGCAGCGGTTCCGGATTGATATAGCCGTTTGAGATCCACAAGTTGGCCAGGCCGTTTTCATGAGCCTGCTCGGCGGTGTCAACCATGTATTCAAAAAAAGTAATGGCTTCGGAATAGGTATAGGCGATCGCGGCGGCTTCGGCCGCCCGGGCCTGAGTGACTGCTTCTGCCGGGAAAAGATTATAATGGCGAACCTCTTCCGGTCTGGCCTGGGAAATTTCCCAGTTCTGGCAATTCAGGCAACGGAAGTTGCAGCCGGTGGTAGCCAGGGAAAAAACGCTGCTGGTGGGCTTGAAGTGAAACAACGGCTTTTTTTCAACGGGATCAACGTGAATGGTGCAGGGGTTGCCATAGGTGAGGGTGTATAAGGTTCCTTCCCGGTTGACCCGGGAGCGACAGACGCCCCGGTCGCCGGGATACAGCAGGCAGCCGTTGGGGCAGAGGGTGCAGGCGGTGCCTTTGCCGGAGGCGGATCGGTAGAAGCGCGCCGGACGGGACCACTTCCAGAGTGAGTCCGGGGCGTCGTTTTTAAAAACCTGGCCGCTGATATCGGCCGGACCGGAGCCGGACGATTTCTTGTCTCCAAACAGAGAGAAGGCCGCGGCCGCGGGTGACAGACAGGTGGTCAGCGCGCCGGCCGCGCCGGCCATCAGAAAAGAGCGCCTGCTGAGGGGTGTTATCGTCTTTTCCATATAATCCCCAGGCTGATAGTTTTCAAGGCTATTAATATGGCCGCTGTTCCTGTCAGGCCGGCCCTGGGAATGAGCAGGACGCTGGCCAGAAGGGCGCCGAAAGCCGCCCCGATCAGGTCGGCCGAAAAGGCGGCGGTGGCCTTTCGGTTAATGTCTCCTCCCAGACGCAGAATGGCGGGGAACTGAAACCCGCAGACGCAGGATATGACAAAACCGTATACCAGGTAAAACACTATCGTCAGGCTGTCGCCGCCGAAGGTAACGGCCAGGATAAATCCGCCCAGCCAGGCCATCAGCAGGCCGTCCAGAACCATGATCGTTCGGCGGCCGTGCCAGCGTAGCTTTTCACCCAGCCAGGCGCCGGGCAGCAGCCCGGCCAAAAACACCGTCACAATCAGTCCGATCTGAAAATAAACATAACCGAAAAATATCTGGAACGCAAATATGGTCAGAATTTCTGTGGCCATATTGATTAAACCGGTTGAAAAAAGAACAAATTCGCTGCCGGTGATAAAGTAAAAGTAGCCCAGCAGAAACAGGATAGCGGCTATATAAAGAGGCGCCGGGGTAGCTGAAAACCGGGTGAACCAATGCGAGAACATCAATCGCATCAGGGAAGGTCGGATATCCGTGTTAATGGGAGCATCCTCCTGGAGCAGTTCCTTAACCCGGTCGATTCTTCCGGCGGTGATATTACCGGTGTAATAATTATCGATATAAACTGTGCTGATCTGCCTGGTGCGAAGTATTTCCGGGATGTTGGTGGATATCGGCCGGTCGGCGCACAAGAAAAAGAGTTTATCTCCCGGCAGGATAGTGACCTGTTCAAAACAGGCGGCGGCGGTATTGTAGACGGACGAAATTTTATGCCGGTCCGCTTCAGAAACATAGTCGGCCACCCCCTCCAGAGAAAAAGCGAAAACACCATCGCGCGAAAGTCTTGTCCTGATCTGGCTGAAAAATTCCCGGGTATAAAAGCGGTTGAGCTGAAATGTCTCCGGTTCCGGCAGGCAGGCGATAATGGCGTCATAAGCCGGGCCCGGCCCGGACAAAAAACGACGGGCGTCGCTATTGATCACCCTCAGGCCCGGAATCCTCTCAAGCAGATCAAAATCGAACATGGCCCGGCTGACAGCCGGATCGATTTCCAGATAATCAACCGATTCCGGATTATGTTTGCCGATTTCCCGCATAATGCCGGAAACGGCCGAGATCAACAGCACCCCGGCGGGACGGTCTATCTGGGCCAGAGGATAGTGGGCAGCTTCTTCCGCCGCCCGGCGGTTATTGGAGCTGGCAATGGGAACACCGTCCATCAGCAGGGTGTGCTGCTGATTATCCCGGTGAACCAGCAGCCGTCCGTAACGAGACTCGTGATAGTCAGCCAGGCTGCCGGAGGATGGTGACAGAGTCTTTTTTTCCAGGATGGCCCCGGCGGCCAGCAGAATCAGGATCAGGACCAGGGCCGTTATCTCGCCTGGACCCGGACGACGCCGCATGGTAACAAGATTGACGGCGGTCAGCAGCAGTATCACCCCGGAGATGAGAACGGCCTGCATGGGAGTGACCAGTAAAACCAGGACAAAGGAAAAAAGGATGCCGCCGGTGATGTCTCCGGCATTGTCGGTGATATAAATGAGGGCCCCCGGGTAAGACGGGGTTTGCCTCCGGATGACAAACAGGCTGTAGGGCAGAACAAAACCGATCAGCAGACAATAGGGGGCGATGGTGACAAAAGTATACAGGAAGATACCGTAGAAACCAACGGCGCTGCCGGGAATGAAGCAGGTGTCCCGTAGCAGCCGGATGGTCAGCAGTTGGATCGGGGGAAGCGCCGCCGCCGCGAAAGACAACCAGGCCAGTTTGTCAGGGGAATGCTCCGGGGGATTTTTCGAGGCAGAACGGACGGAGTGGCGGTCGGCCAGGTGGGCCAGCATTGTTCCGGCGCCACCCAGGATAAGCCAGTTGAAAAAAATAAGGGCGATGACGAATTCATTGCCGGCAAACAAGGCCAGAAATTCGCGAATGGTATACAGCTGGGTAACGACCGAGGATATCCCGGTGGCGATGACGACACCGATTATGGATCTTTCAATGGTTTTCCTCAAAGTATTGCACCTGATAGGTATATACTTCCAGGTCACCCTGTTCCCAGGCGTTCGGTGGCAGTCCCGCCTTGACGCAGAGATGTTCCAGGAAAACGGTCCGCTCGGGCAGCTGTTGCCATACCTGGGGGAGGAAGGTCGCCCGGGACAGACCTTTTTTAATAATGACGCCGTCTACTTCGGGGCATAATTTGGCAAGCAGATCATTGGCGTCTTCGTACTCCAGCGGCTGGGGTTCCGAAAGTATACTGACTTCTATGGTTATTTCGTCCGCTTCTTCCTTGCTCAGGGCTGGGAAGCGGGGGTCCTGAAAGGCGGCGTTAACAGCGTTCCGTTTGACTCCCGAAACAATGGACTCATCAGCCGTGAGGCTGCCGATACATCCCCGCAGTTCGCCGTTTTTATTCAGGGTCACAAAGGTGCCGCAATGGGCTTGCAGGGCTTCTTCCTTGTCCAGGTCAAGTTCCGGGCCGTCAGTTTTGATGCCGAGACTTTCCAGGATGGTTTTTCTGGCCAGTTGGACCAGCGCCTCTCCCTGGGCTTTGGTAACTTTTTTGCTTGCCATGAATGGACCTCCGTAAAATGCGATAACAGTATAACCAACCACCCGGTCCCGGTTTCCGGAAGTGTCTCCACTGTTGGAATAGTGGAGCAGGACCGGTTCCCAGTCATGTTGCCGGGCCAGGCGCATGATTGCTTCAATGGGAATTTTTCCGCAGGCGCGGTTGTCGCTCCGGTACAAGGAGCCGCAGCGAAGATTTAAAATATTTTCTATGGTTTGCTTGTCTTTTTTAACTGCTTCTTGATGGGGCAGATAGTGGGAAAGATCGGAGCTGGCCACAATCAGGGTGTTGCTGTCAAGCAGCGGGGAAATGGCCCGGGACAGAAAATCCGGGTGGACCCGGCCGGTGACAATGGGGATTATCCGGAAGGAGGGCAGCCAGGTTTGCAAAAAAGGCAAAATTACTTCTACGGAATGTTCCCTGACTTCGGAAACCGGCGGCGGCGTGGTAAAAACGCCATATTTCCGGCGCAGCCGTTCGGCATTATGGTGCAGTCTGATTTTGCCCAGGGGAGTCTGATAGGCGGAAACATCGCTGATGCCGCAGCCGTCAAAGCCGGCCTGATGGTCCGGCCCCATGATAATAATCTGGCTATATCGGTTGTGCTGCTGTTTAAGGGCCTGATAGGCATGAGCCGCCGTGTATCCGGAATACTGATACCCGGCATGAGGCATAATCAAGGCGCGCAGCTGCTTATTTTCCGGAAGCGGCAGGTCGCTTTTCCCGCTCCTGGTAGTCAACTCGGCGATCATTCCTCCCAGAGCGTCGGAGTCGGCCGGATAAAACCCGCCGGCCACGGCGGGCGGACGTTCCTCAGCACCGGCCGTGGCGGAAAAAAGCATTATCATCAAGCCGAGAACGATGGTAAGGTGGTGATTAACTCGCATTATGGCCTAAAAAAAGCTAATGTTTAAGGTAGCCGGTTTAATTTTGTTTTTTCGGGCTAAGAAGGTGTTTGCGGATTCGTTATGTTCCGACTTGATAATCCTATAACAGATTTTCTAACCGGTCAATGGAGAAACATGGAGAATCAATCGGCAATTTATTCTTGACTTTTCACAGGCCATGACTATACTCAGAACTTTTAAGAGAGATGGGCCGTTAGCTCAATTGGCAGAGCAACTGACTCTTAATCAGTAGGTTGAAGGTTCGATTCCTTCACGGCCCACCACACGACTTTTGGTCGTGGTCTTGATTAGGGGTGGCAGAAAAGCCTGAGATTATACCCTCCGAACCTGATCCGGGTAATGCCGGCGCAGGGAAATCAAAAGGTATCTGTGAGGCGGGCCGGGCTGTTCCTGATCAAAGAATGATTTTCAGGAGCAGCCTTTTTTATTGGAGGAGACTATCGTTATGACGCAACTCAGTCAGGCCCGGGCCGGTAACATAACGGCTGAAATGGAAGTTGTCGCTGCCAAAGAGGGTCGGACTCCGGCGGAAATCCGGCAGGGGGTGGCGGCCGGTGAAATTGTTATTCCCAAAAACATCAAGCGGTCATTTTCGGTAGAAGGCATCGGCCGGGGACTGCGGACCAAGGTTAATGCCAATATCGGCACTTCGCCGGATCATTATGACGCGGCGGAAGAAAAAAACAAGCTGGAGGTCGCGGTTGAAGCCGGCGCGGACAGCATCATGGATTTGTCCACCGGTGGCGACCTGGCAGCTGTGCGCGAGATGATGCTGAGGAATTCGCCGGTTATGGTCGGAGCGGTGCCGGTTTACGCCGTGGCGGCCGAATTGAGCCGGCAGGGTCTTCCTTTCGCTGACATGACGGCTGATCTGCTGTTTGAGTCAATCGAAACACAGTGTCGCCAGGGGATCGATTATATGACCGTGCATTGCGGTGTTACCCGGCAGACCAGCGCCCTGGCAGGTTCCGGCGAGCGGGTGGCCGGTATTGTCAGCCGGGGCGGGTCGCTTATGGCCGCCTGGATGCATCATAACGGCCGGGAAAATCCCTTGTATGAATATTTTGAGCGGTTGCTGGAGATCGCCTGTAAATATGATGTTACCCTCAGTCTGGGGGACGGGCTCCGCCCCGGTGCCGGGGCTGACGCCTCGGACAGCGCCCAGATGGAAGAACTGGTCATACTGGGGACTCTGGCCCGGCGGGCGTGGCAGGCCGGGGCGCAGGTCATGATCGAAGGTCCGGGCCATGTGCCGCTGGATCAGATAAAAGCCAATATGATAATGGAAAAATGTTTATGCCACGGCGCCCCTTTCTACGTGCTGGGCCCTCTGACCACGGATTGCGCCCCGGGATATGATCATATTACCGCCGCCATCGGCGGTGCCGTCGCCGCCGCGGCCGGGGCCGATTTCTTGTGTTACGTGACGCCGTCCGAACACTTGTGCCTGCCTGATGCCGAAGATGTCCGGCTGGGCGTTATCAGTGCCAGAATCGCCGCTCATTCCGGTGATATAGCCAAAGGTGTGCCGGGGGCTCGGGACCGGGACAGGCAAATGTCAGCGTGCCGCAAGGAGCTGGACTGGGAAGGCATGTATAAACTGGCCCTTGATCCTGTACTCCCCCGCCGACGGCGTCAGGCCAGCGAAGCCGGTAACAAGCCGGCTTGTACCATGTGCGGCGATCTGTGCGCTGTTAATCTCCATAACACTCTTAAATGACCGGACAAAAGCATTTATACGAAGCCATCAATGTTAATGGCTTCGTAAAAAGTCGGGATTTTCCTTATCGCGTCACCCCGGCGGAGGCCGG
>JBKHHL010000139.1:0-6682 GCA_046539175.1 Desulfosudaceae bacterium | reverse complement strand
AGGATTGATCGGCCCACTTCATCTGTTTTTGCAGATATTGCAGAGTCAACCGCAGGCAAGCCTGCATGGTCGGCCCGACCCCCTCACCACTGAGAGCGCTGGCTTCAAAGGATGGTACTTGCAGTTGGCGATTAAGATCTTTTTCCATCTGCTCCACCGGCATGATGGGTATACCGTCTTTGGCCACATCCCGCTTGTTGTACTGGAGAACCAGTGGAAGCTTGAATATGCTTAAACCATACTCTTTCAGGTTCTTTTGCAGGTCCTTCAAGGAGAGCATGTTTTTTTCCCGCCGCACTTCCATGGAATCGGCTACAAAAACCACCCCGTCCACCCCTTTTAAAACCAGCTTCCGGGTGGAACTGTACTGTACCTGCCCGGGCACGGTAAACAACTGCACCCGAACGTCACATCCTTTTATTTTACCAAGATCCATGGGTAAAAAATCAAAAAACAGCGTCCGATCCCCCTCGGTATCAATGGAGACCATTTCACCTTTGACCTGTTTCTTATAGGCTTTAAAAATATATTCCAGATTGGTTGTTTTGCCTCCCCGCCCAGGGCCATAAAAAACAACTTTGCACTCAATCTCACGCTTATTAATATTAAAAACCGCCATATTTATTTAAAGCCTTTATTGACGTAGGTTGACAACGTGCGAAAATCTCAAGTAATCATATATACCATATTTATCGTATGGTTGAAAAGAATATTTTTTTTTACGGAGATGTTATGCAAGAGGCCTACAGGCTGTCAATCTTTATATCCATGCTGTAGTCCCCTTCTTTGGGGCCGGAGTTGATTCTGGCTTTGGAAGTGATTTCTCCAGAGCCACGGAAAATGGCAATGGGGGAATAAAAATGGACGTCATCCAGCTTAGCGCCTTCTTCTAAATCCGCAATCAAATTCTCGTCCTTCTTGTCAATAATCAGACTGACGACGTTACCTGATTGAAAACTGACGTCCAGTTCCAGCTGCTCGCCATTGGCCAGGGTAATGGCTACGGCACTGATATCAAGGAATTCATTTTCGTCTACTTCGGAACCACCGGTCAGCGCTTCGGAGCGGGCGGCGCCTTTTTCATCCCACTTCTTATCCAGTATGTCTTCAAAGAAAGCCTTTACCTTGGCCATCTCCTCCTCGGAGAAAAACTGGTCATTTTTCCATTCGGTTAATTGGGCAAAGGCGTCATCAGATGATTTATAGGCGATGAGACAACGTAAAATATTTTTGGCCGCCGGAACCCGCTGGGAATCAACTTCCAGCAGGCGCCTGAATTCCGCGATAGCATCATTGAATTGACCGAATTTAGCCAGGGCGACGGCGCCCTCCAGGGCGGCGGCTTCTTCGTCGTTTTCGGCGGACTGGGAGAAAAGATTACGGATCAGCATATTGACTTCGGCTGACATCTGAGGGTTATCCGCGGCCCCCTCGGCTTTTACCAGGGCGCTTTGAACTTTATCTATTTTCTTGGAGATGTTCGCCAGCAACTTGTCCCGATTCGGCAGCTGTTTGCTTTTCTGAATTATCTTTTTAACCCGTTCGTAGGTCTGGCGCGATTCAGTATACAAGCCCTGAGAACGATAAAGCTCCGCCTGCTTTAAAAGCATCTTGATCTTTTCTCGCATTATTAATCAAATACCTTTATCATAAACGTTTTATCAACATTTAAGTATATAGAACGGAATAGTTTAAAAATAAGGCCTTGATCCATATTATGCAAAAATACCACCCCCAACCTGATGACACAATCAACAAAACTTATTAAATATTATCAATTTAATATATTTTGTCAATATGTCAAAACAATTATCACTATAAAAAAATAAAAATGGCGGGCGACCGGCGATTATCCACCGGTCTCCCGCCTTATTTTATAATTACATGAGGAATAAAACAGTCGGCTCTCTTGCTTAACCGGCAGTTCCCGGTATCAGGCGGAAACCATCTGAGCGGCCATGGATCGGGCGGCCCGGGCGAAATCTGAGGCCATATTGGCGGCCAGCGTCACAAAAGCCAGCCGGTTTTTTTCAATACCTGTTTCTTCCAGCATGCGAAAAGCCTCGTTAACCCGCCAGCGGGCGTATTGGCTGCCATACTCGGACTTGCAGTTACCGTTGTGACAGGCAATCACCATCACCCCGCCGGCACCTTCCGCAAAGGCGTTAAGGATATAAGACAGATCCACCTTGCCGGCGCAGGGGACCGGTATCAGCATCAGATTATCCGGCAGCTCCAGCCCGAATCGCCGGGCCGATCCTGCCGCTTCCGTGGCTGAATTTTCACAACAGAAAGCCACAATAGCGTTGGGAGTCTGTTGCAGGCCGGCCTGAATAAGACCGATGATACCATCGTCAGAGTAAGTCTCCACCTGGATGGCGTCATTGGGGCATTCACTGGCGCAGATACCGCATCCCTGGCAGGCTACCTCGGAGATAACCGCTTTATCATCCCAGTAGATGGCGCCGTGCGGGCAGCATCGGAAACAGGTCAGGCAGGTAACGCATTTTTCCCGGTTGACCATGGCCACGACTTCCGGCGGCACCGGCAGCTCGGCGAACAAGCCGCCCAGCTCCATGACCACGTTATCAATATCGGTGACGCATTCCGTCAGGTTTTTGATATCGCGGGCCGAGCCGGTCACGAACATGCCGCGCCGGTTGGACTGAACCGGAAAACGGTGCACGTTGTCCTTCTGCAGAAAACCGGAAGCGGTCATGTGCAGCCCCAGCGCTTCGGCCAGGCGCAGGTTTTCAGAGTCCGTGCCCAGTGCTTCGTCGATGATCAGCAGGTCATGGGTGACCTCGACCGGCTGATTCAGGACCGGATCGTTAAAGATGAGGCTGGTGCCGTTGATGGCCGGCGCTTTCTGCATTTTAAAATATACCGCGCCCTTGTCCCGGCCCTCTTTATAAAGACGGTCCAAGTCGTCATTGGCCAGCTTGATATCATTAACATAAACCGAAGCGTCGCCGCCTTCATCCATAATTTTATTAACCAGTTTAAAGACGCGACGCATGGCCAGGGGGCTTCCGGGCGCGGCGAAGCCGGCCAGCAGGCCGACCTCGGCTCTTTTCATGTCGCCGGCGGCCGCCCTGGCTTCAGCCTGAGAAATGGTCAGAATTTTATCGGAAAGCTCCACTCCATAATCTTCAGCCAGATTGCGCCTCTCCAGGTCCGTGGCTACCACAATGGCGCCCACCTTTTTTTCAAAGGGAATTCCACCGCCGGTTGACAACCTGACGGTAAAATCACCGGCCACCCCGGCGGACTTTAAAACCCGGGTATCAGCCAGGGTTTCAACGCGCTTGTTCTTTCCGGCCTGCCCGGAAATTTTTTGCCAGGACTTAACAGCCGCCGGTTCAACCCCGTACAGGGCTTCGACCGCTTGTTCTTCCCGACTGTTTGGCGTAACAAGAATAACCTTATAGCCGGCGGCGGCAATTTTCTCGGCTGTACCGGCGCCGGTTAATTCGCCGCCGATGACCAGGATATCTTTATTTATGCTGACATTCTCCATGGTGTTATTCTCCCAGATATTGCATGGCTTCTTGCGCGGCCTTACCGGCCTGGGCAATGGAAGCTTCAATCGTTTTTGGTTGATGCGCGGTCCCGGCCACGAACACACCCTGCCTGTCTGTGGTGACGGCATCCGGATCACCGGCAATCCTGATGAAACCATCCTGATCAGTCTTCAGGCCGAACTGATCGGCCAGCTCCCGGTTATCGGGATTGGGGGTAATGCCGACTGACAATACCAGCAGATCAAAAGTATCGTATACGGCTCGGCCGGGTTCCGGGGTGGCGCCTTCTTCATCCTCTTCGGCGGACGGAACCGCCAGGCCGTCTTCATCAAAAAAACGGATGGAAAGAGAGTCGTTCTGATCCGGAAAAACATCGACCGGAATGCTCCTGATAAACCGGAAGGAATCACGGCAGATCTCATGGAAAACCGGGAACTCTTTACCGATATTCTGGATATCCATGTAAAAGACGGTTATCTCGGTTTCCGGTTCCTTATGCCTGATGGAACGGGCCGCGCGCAGCGCGTAGGGGCAGCAGACCCGGGAACACCAGAGATTGCCGAGCCGCTCATCACGGCTGCCGACGCACTGAATAAAGGCTATTTTGCGGGGTGCCTGGCCGTCCGAGGGACGAACCAGGAGGCCGTTTTCGCGCTTGATGCGCTCCAGGTCCAGGCCGCTGATGACATTGGGAAAATTTTCGTAGCCATAGGTCTTTTTCAGGGCAGGATCAAAGGCCTTGAATCCGGAAGCCAGAATGACGGCCTTAAAAGAGAGAGTTTTGGAAGTAGTTTTAGCGGCCAGATCTATGGCGTCTTCCGGACATATTTTCTCCAGCTCGCCGCTTTCCGCGACCAGGTCCGGATTAACGGCGTAAAGCGGATGGTTGCCGCTGGAATAACCCCGTTGAACAGCCCCGGGCACCGGCGACTTTTCATAACAGACACCGCAGTTGGTGCATTTATCCGGATTTATGTAAACCGGTCCCTTTTTCAGGCTCACGGAGAACCCGTTTTTTTCTTTGACGGTTTTGATGGTGGTGTTGAGATGAACGGTGATGCCGTCATCCTGGCTGACTTCCTTCAACAGCTTTTCCACGCTGCAGGCACCGCATTGCAGACATTCTTCGGCTGCTTTGCAGGTATAGCCGATGGCGTGACCGCCGAGAAAGCCCGACTTTTCCACTATATGCACACTTGCGCCGGTTGTTGACAGGGCCCGGGCCGCCGCCAGTCCCGCCGCGCCCCCGCCGATAATCAACACGTTTTTTTTTGCCATTTCAGCTCTCCAGATCCATATATTCACATGGTTTTGTCTTTAATTTCCACAATCGATCAGACGATCGGCCGGGGCAGTACTCCGGCCCGTTCGGCGATTTCCGGGACCCGGTGTTCCCATTCAATGGCCATCAGGTGAACCCCGGCAATGCCTTTCATTTCTTTGAACTCTTCGATCTGCTCACAGGCGATCCGAATACCTTCATCGGCGTGCTTCTTTTTATCCACCCCTTTTAGCCGGTTGATGATCTCGTCCGGCACGTCCATGCCCGGCACGTTCTTTTTCATGTAGCGGGCCATACCAAGGCTTTTCATGGGAGTCACTCCGGCCAGGATATAAACCTTCTCGGTCAGGCCCATGTCGTTGGCCTGCTTAACCCATTCCCGCATCCGTTTCATGTTGAAAACGCACTGAGTCTGGATAAAATCGGCACCGGCGGCGACTTTCTTGGCCAGACGATGCACCCGCCATTCGTGGGGCCGGGCAAAAGGGTTAGCCGCGGCCCCGATAAACATCCTGGGCGGCACGTCAATTTCCTGTCCATTAATGAAAGTGCCCTCGTCCCGCATGGTTTTGACCGTATTGACCAGCTGCATGGAATCAATATCAAAAACCCCCTTGGAGTCGGGATGATCTCCAAATTGCTGATGGTCGCCGGACAGGCATAATATGTTTAAGATACCATGAGCGTAGGCACCCAGGATATCGGCCTGCATGGCCAGGCGATTGCGATCCCGGCAAACCATCTGGTAATTAGGCTCCAGGCCTTCACCTATGGCCAGCAAGGAAGCGGCGAAACTCGACATTCTCACCACCGCCGTCTGATTGTCGGTAATATTGACGATATCCACCACGCCCTTCAGGGGAGCGGCTTTCTCTTTCAGAGCCGCCACGTTCGCTCCCCGGGGAGGCCCCAGTTCGCCGGTGAAAGCAAAATGTCCCGCGTCCAGTATTTTTTCCAGCCTGCTTTCCGATTTCATAATGAATACCTTTTCTTAATCATATAGACAAAGTTACTCTTCTGCCGCAAAAGCCGCTTTCCGGTCTTGATAACCCGGCTGGATAAGAGTTTGCGGCTTCTGGTTTCTCCAGTCATTGATGGGATTCATCTTTTTAATCTCATCCAGACGGTTCTGCGCTTTCAGGCGCTCATAAATCATAAACCAGGCACAGGGCTGATCTTTGTTGATCTCACAGCTTTCATCATTGGTGCCGCCGCAAGGTCCGTTGAAAAGGGATTTGGCGCACATGGTCACCGGGCAAATACCACCGGTCAATCCCAGCAGGCAGTTGCCGCAGGCCCGGCATTTCTCTTCATACCAACCCACATCCCGGTTAACACCGATAAAGCGGGTGTTAACCGCCGGGAAAACCGGTGTTGAAGGGAATCTTTCCGCCAGAAACTGGATACCGGCGCCGCATGCCATTGATAACAGGGCGTCATATTGTGGTACCAGGTCATCAAGCTCTTCCAGGAACTCCATATCACACTGGCGCTGAACGGTTGCTTCACCGTAGATGGCCTGACGATACTTGTTGCCGGCACTTATCTTCAGCTCGGCGCTGAGAATACCGACCTCTTTCTCACCACCGGACAGGCACACGGCGACACAAGTGGCGCATCCGACTACCAGCACCTTTTTATAGCCACCGACGGCCTCTTCAATCTCATTGAAAGGTTTTCGTTCCGCAACGATCATTAGGGCTTCCTCCCGCTTGTCTTTTGATCCATAATCAACCGCCTTCTCGATAGGTGGTTCAAAAAAGATTTAACTTGTCATAAAGACTGAAAAAAAGTCAATACAAATTAAGCAAAGTTTTGGGTTTTTTCTCAAATTAAATGTAACTACCCTGTTATATTTACGAATAACACTCAGAAA
>JBKHHL010000030.1:0-22087 GCA_046539175.1 Desulfosudaceae bacterium | reverse complement strand
TTGATTACCTGACTGATCTCTTCTGCTCTTATTTCCATTAGACTCTCTCACCTTTTTTTAAAGATTCTTTCATATTTTCTAATTGGGTTTTTATGCTTCCGTCCAATACCATATCTCCCACCCTGGTGACTACCCCGCCGATCAGCGCGGTATCCTGGGTAATATTCAGCATAACCTCTTTGCCGGTCATTCGGGAAAGAGAGGCCTTGATTTTTTCCACGGCATCATCAGAAAGTTTGCTGGCGGAAATCACTTCAGCCTGAACGACGCCCTTGTATTCGTCCACCAGCTTCTGGTAAAATTCAACGATTCCCCGTAAATCGCCCATACGCCCTTTTTCAAAAAGAAGCAGCAGAAATGATTTTAAAACATCCGACAGGCCGATTTTGTCGATGATAACCTCCAACGATTTTTTACGGGCTTCGGCAGGATAGAGGGGGTTGCTGATAAGGACTTCAAAATCTTTTTCCTGATCCAGCACCGCCACAAAATCGTTCAACTGGTCCCGGTACTGCTCTGCCTGGCCATCATCCTTGCCGATCAAAATCAATGCCTTGGAATAACGCCTTGAAATAGAAAAATTTCTCACTGTAACACCACCTTGTCCAAATATTCATCAACCAGCCGGTTCTGATCATCAGCAGTTATTTTTTCCTTGACCAGCAGCTCCGCCCTGTTTACGGCCTTATCAAGAATTTCCGACTGCAGCCGCATCTTGGCGGCCGCAAACTCATTTTCAATATTTCGCTGGGCCTGATCTTCAATTTTAGCAGCAGATGCCTTGGCGTTTTCCAGGATTTTGGCCTTTACGGCTTCTCCCTGTCTTTCGTACTCGCTGATTATTTGCTCTGCCTCCGCGTCCAGGGCGGCAATCTTCTGATTCATTTCTTCCAGGGTTCTCCGGGTCGTTTCCTTTTTCTCTTCCAGAGAAGCCAGCTCTTCCTGAATACCGGTAATGCGACCATTCAGGGCGTTAGAAACCGGTTTGCGAATAATCAGGAAAAGAGCCACCACCAGTACCACGAAATTCAGAACTTTCTGCCAGTCCGTTGCTTTCCAGGTGACTTCATCACCGCCGGACGCCGCCCAGCAAGCACCTGCCGCGACCAAAAGCAAAGTCGCGATTACAAGAGATCGCAGGATATATTTTTTGAACAAGTCAGACATTACCATACCATTCATGCGACCTCCCTCCCCAGAATCTTCTGACCGATTTCAGCGGCAAAGGCCTCCACTTCCTGTTGCAGTTCAGCGGCGGCTTTTTCCGCTTCAGCGGCGATCCGCGTTTTGTTTTCGGAAATTGTCTGCTGAGTTTTCTGATTCATCTCTTCGATAAGAGATTTTTCTTCCTCAGAGGCTTTTTCAATCAGCTCGTTCTTTTTCTTCATCCCATCTGATTTGGCTGTTTTGATACCTTCCGTCAACGCGGTTTCTTTCTCGGCCACATCCTGTTGATACCTATCAATATGGCTGTCAAGACTATCCACCTTCTCTTTTCGCCGGGCGATGACGTTTCTGATCGGCTTGTACAAAACCAGGTTCAAAGCCCAGATAAGGATAATAAAATTGATGATCTGCCATATCAGGGATTTGTCGGGAAAAACCGAGATGGCGCTTTCTGCCAGGGCCGACTCGGCCCCCAGCATAATAGCGAACGCAGTCACCGTCCCCGCCGCCAACCCTTTTTTAGTTAAACTCATTTAAACCTCCAGGCAACCGGTATAATTCAATATCAGACTGTAACATCCCGCAGTTATATAAAAACTAAAAAATTAAACTGCCTTTATATCATAGCCATATTAATTGTCAAAGGTTTTTTGGGAAATTTTTAACTTTTGGCTTCTCCTTATCATCCTCCCCAGCAGGCGCGGCTGAATGACCGGCCGGCTCAGCTGTCGAGTTCCGGGGAGTCATGGTGCAACTGCCATTGAACTGCACGCCGGCATCAATGGATATCACCGGGGCCTGGATATCACCCTCGATCCTGGCCGGGGGATAAACCTCTATTCGATTTTCCGCGCTGATAACTCCGTTGACCTGACCCATAACGATGGCCACTCCTACTGACACATCAGCGTCTATGACCGCCTTTTCTCCAATGATGACAGTGCCGGCCTGGCTGTCGATCCTGCCCGAAACCCGTCCATCCAGCCGAATGGTGCCGTCGAACTTGATGGTTCCCTCAATAACGGTGTCTCCTCCCAGAAACGTGGTAATGGCGTCGGTCTCTTTCGCTTTTCCCATGGTATGTTCCTCCCTGTGATTGGCTTGGTTGGACCAAAACATATCACGAAATTTCATTAAAATCTCTCCTGGCGGTAAAGTAGAAAAATCCCGCCCCTCTTTTCTGATACCTGATATGACATTCCAATATGGTATCCGGGTATAATATCAGAATCGCGCCGCTTTTCACGGAATTTTACCAGGCCCTCCTCCTGACCGGTTTCGGCCGGGAGCATTTATTCTATGGAGGTCCGCTTTCTGCTGACGTTCAGCAGCAGGGCGATTCCCAGCAGAAAGGCCACGGTGGACGAGCCGCCGTAACTGATCAGGGGCATCGGCACCCCCACCACCGGCAGCAGTCCCATGACCATTCCGGCATTGATAAAGACCGGCCAGAAAATCATGGCCGCCACTCCCACCGCCAGAATCATCCGAAACATGTCCCGGCAATGATAGGCGATGCTGATGGCCCAGATAATAATCAACAAATACAACAACAAAACAAAAGTGGTTCCGATAAGCCCCCATTCCTCAGCCAGTACCGACAGAATAAAGTCGGTATGCTGCTCCGGCAAAAAAGCCAGAGCGTTCTGGGTGCCTTTTAAAAAACCCTTGCCCGTTATCATTCCGGAACCAATGGCAATTTTAGATTGAATAATATGATAGCCGGCACCGAGGGGATCCCGGTTGGGATTGAAAAAGGTTAAAATCCGCTCTTTTTGATAGTCATGCAAAAAAAACAGCCAGGTCAGAGGCAGAAAAATAACAGTCAGGCCGGTTAAAAAGTACAGTGTCCGCCTGGCAATGCCTACAAAAGCAGTCATGGAAACAGCCACCAGCACCATAATCAGGGCCGTTCCCAGATCCGGCTGGGACTTGATCAGCGCGAAAGGAACGGCGATGACAATAAAAGGGATCATCAGCTGCCGGAGGCTGAGCCTGCCCTCACCGCTATGACTGGCATAATACTTGGCCAGCATGACGACGACGGCCGGCTTGACAAATTCCGAAGGCTGAATGGCGATCGGGCCCACCGGCAACCAGCGTCTGGCACCGCCGGCTTCCGTGCCGAAAAAAACTACCGCCAGCAGCAGTGCGATACAGAGCAGATAGATTCCTTCCGCCCAGACATACAGCGTTTTGTAATCAAACAACAGGGATACCAGAATCAGGACCAGGCCCCCGAACAACCAGGTCAACTGCCGGAAAAACAGAGTCCACTGCTGGAAATCCGTATCAGAAGCCGCGGCACTGTAAAGTGTTACCGCCCCGATCAGACCTATCAGCAAAACCAGCAGCAGCAGCCCCCAGTCAGCCTGTTTTCTTCTTTCATCCCTTATCAACATAATCGTTTCTGCGCCCGGCCGGTCTGAATTTTCATAGTTGTTCCGGCGAGTTCACCTTTTCCCCGGAGAAGTTTCTTGACGACAAGTACTCCTCGATCAATTTCCTGGCTATGGGCCCCGCCGCCACGGAGCCGTGCTCGCCGTGCTCCACCACAACCGCCAAAGCTATGCGGGGCTGTTCTGAAGGAGCAAAAGCGATGAACCAGGCATGCGGTTTCAGCAGATAGGCGAGTTCTTCTTCTTCATCTTCATCCTCCTCCGGACTGGCAATAACCTGGGCCGTGCCGGTCTTCCCGCTGATGTCGAACCGAGGGCTGTAGGCGGCATACCTGGCCGTGCCGTGCCGATCATTTACCACCCGCCACATGCCACGGCGAACCACATCCAGAATTTCCGCGCCAACCGGCAGATGGCCTTTGCTTTCCGGATCACCGGATTTGACCACATCTCCCGTCACGGTCTCCAGGCGGTCCAGAACAACCGGTTTTTTTATCTCCCCGCCATTGGCCACGGCCGCGGTTAAAACAGCCAGTTGCAGAGGTGTTACCAGATTATAGCCCTGGCCAATAGCCATATTTAAAGTATCACCGCCGACCCAGGGTTGATTCAAGCGGGTTCGTTTCCATTTCTTGGAGGGAACCAGGCCATCCTCCTCCGAGGAAAGCGCAATTCCGGTCGGCCGCCCCAAGCCACAGGCTTTGGCATACCAGGCCAGCCTCTCCACCCCGATATCCCGGCCGACCTTATAGAAAAAGACATCGCAGGACTGAGACAGGGCCTCCACCAGATCCATCTCCCCGTGACCATGCCGCTTCCAGCAACGAAACAGGCGATCTCCGTAACGGTAATACCCCGGACAAAAAACGGATGTCCGCTTATCTATAAAATCCTCTCCGTAACCTGCCATGGCCGTAATCAGCTTATAAACCGAAGCGGGAGGATATTCCGCCTGAATGACCTTGTTCTGCAGGGGTTTGCGAGAGTTGGAAATCAGCAGGTCCCATTCGGACCGGGATAAACCATCGACAAAAGCATTCTGATCAAAGGCGGGGCTGCTGGCCATGGTCAGGACATCGCCGGAGAAAGGATCCAGGGCGATCACGGCCCCGGTTTTTCCCTTCAGGAGCTCCTCGGCTTTTTGCTGCAGGGAAAAATCAATGGTCAGATAAAGATTATGACCGGGCCGGGCCGGCACTGTTTCCAGCACCCGGACGACCTGGCCGGCCGCGTTGACCTCCACCTGCCGCCCGCCCTTCTCTCCCCGCAGATATTTATCATAGGTCTTTTCAACCCCGATTCTACCGATCCGGCTGTCAGCATCATATCCGGCATATCGCTGATCGGCAATGTCCTTTCGGCTGATTCTCCCCAGGTAGCCGATCAGATGAGCGGCCAAATCATGATAGAGGTAATGACGACGCGGGGTATAATTCACCTCCACTCCCGGCAGATCAAACTTGTGAGCTTCCACCACCGCCAGCATGTCCCGCCCCATATCCTGAATCAACGGGACCGGCCGGTATGATCTCCCTATGGTTCGGTTTTGATTGAACCTGCTTTTCAATCGGGACAGGGGGTAACCGGTTAAGCCGGACAAAGTGGCCAGAGTTTCATCAACATCACCGGCGTCCCTGGGAATAAGGCTTAAATCAAAGGCCGGACGGTTATCCACCAGTCTCTTGCCGTTACGATCAAATATTAAGCCGCGGTTGGGCTGAACGCTCTGCAGCCGGATACAATTATTTTTTGAAAGCCTGCGATAGGTAGCGCCTTCCACTACCTGAAGAAAAAAAAGGCGGGTCAGCAACAGAACAAAGGCCGCGATAACCAGAAAAATGACAATTATCAACCGTTGCTTATATAATTCCAGATCAATATTTTTATAGTATGTTGTCACCCCGCCTCCCGGCGACCCTCATATTCAGGAAAGGTATCTAATCCGGACCGTCATTCTATCCGCCATTATTTTAAATCCCCGCAACAGGAAAGGACCGGTCAGTCCGGCGGTGACCATGCGGCCGATAACACTGCCGGCCGATTGACCGCCAAAAGGTATGCCGTTACCGGAGAAAAAACCAGCCAGCCAGAAAACGACATGCTCCAGAACAACGCCGGCCACTATGGACAGAGCGACAAAAATCAGGTTGTCCCGCTCAATCAGGTATAAAATTAAACGAATGCCACCGTAAAGCCAGACATAAACCAGAACGTACATTCCCAGGGCACCGCCGGTCAGCGAATCCATCATGAAAGCGGTTAACAGCAAAGGGATCATCGCCCGGCCGGGGGAATGATACAAACCCAGATAAACCACCAGGGGAAGCAGCAGGTCGTAATTAAAAGAAGGCGGCAGCAGCACCGGCAAAACCGTTGATTGCAGAACCACCAGTATCAGGCAGACAAAGATATAAAGACCATAAATCATTTTTCTTCAGGAAATTCATATCGCGAAGGAGTCAACACCACCAGAACCTCTTCCAGTTTATCAAAATTAACTATGGGATCTACCTCGACCGTCTGAAAAACTCCGGCATCAAGCTTGACCAGCCCGGATACACGGCCGATCCGCAAGCCCTTGGGGTAAACTCCGTCCAGCCCGGAGGAAACTACCAGGTCACCGATCCGGACATCCTCTTTTCGCAAAACGTATTTAAAATCACAACGGTTATGAGAAGAACCGCCCTTAACCACCCCCCGGGCCCTGGTACGCTGACACAGGGCGTCGACCGCGCTGTTTTGATCAATGATTAAAAGAACCTTGGAATAGTAAGGCGACACATCAATTATCTGACCGACAATACCTTCGGAAACAACCACCGGCATGTTCCGGCGGACGCCGTCCGCGCTGCCCTTGTCAATAACAACCGTCCTGAACCATCCCGACGGATCCCGGCCGACCACCTCAGCCGCGAAGGTATCGTAATTGATCTGCCCGTGAAAATCCAGGAGATTCCGCAGGCGCTTATTGGCCAGCGCGACCTCTTTAAGGGCTTCATTATCAGCTTCGACCTGTTTTAATTGTTCCCGCAAAGCTTCATTTATGCTGACGGTATTGACCAGGTAGAAATAGTGCCGCCAGATATCTCTGGCAAACCGGGCCGTGCTGACTACGGCGTCCTGAGCCGGAGCCACCAGGAACAAACCGACCAGCCCGCCGTTCATGGGATAGGTGCTGCGCCGGCTGGTGGCGATAAGGAAGACGAGACTGACAATGAGCACGCCGCCGGTTATACCGGATATAATCAAAAACCTTTTGAAGGACATGGATGTTACTTCAACAATTATGGCGCAGACACGTTGCCACGCCGGCGGCGATGGCTCGCCGAATAATCCCGGAGGCGGCCGGCTAGAGCATTATCTGCTTTAATATTTCTATATTATCAAGCGCCCGGCCGGTTCCTACGGCAACGGTCGTCAGGGGATCTTCGGCAATGGTAATGGGCAGTCCGCTTTGTTCCCGCAAAAGCCGGTCCAGATTCTTCAACAGGGCGCCACCGCCGGTAAGGACAATGCCCCGATCAACGATATCAGCCGCCAGTTCCGGCGGGGTCTGTTCCAGGGCGATTTTAACGGTTTCCACGATGGCGTCAATCTGCTCGGAAATGGCCACCCGGATTTCCTCGGAATCTATGGTTAAAATCTTGGGAATCCCCGAAACCAGATCCCGTCCCTTGACCTCGATGGTCTCCAGATTCTTCTCATCAGGATAGGCATTACCGATGCTGGTCTTGATGAGCTCCGCCGTTCTCTCCCCCACCAGCAGATTGTATTTACGTTTGATATACTGGGAGATAGCCGTGTCCATTTTATCGCCAGCCACCCGCATGGAACGGCTGTAAACTATTCCGGCCAGGGAAATCACCGCTACTTCAGTGGTGCCGCCACCGATATCGACCACCATGTTACAGGTCGGTTCGGTAATGGGCAGGCCCGCGCCAATGGCAGCCGCCATGGGTTCTTCCAGGAGAATAACCTCCCGGGCTCCGGCCCGTTCAGCAGACTCCTTGACCGCTCGTTTTTCAACTTCGGTAATGCCCGAGGGTACAGCGATAATAATCCGGGGACGGACAAATTTCCGCCGATTATGAGCCTTTAAAATGAAATAACGCAGCATGGCTTCGGTAACTTCAAAATCAGCGATCACCCCGTCCCTCATGGGCCGGATGGCGATAATGCTGCCGGGAGTTCGTCCCAGCATGCGCTTGGCCTCTTCCCCCACCGCCAGAACCCGGTTCTTTATGCGGTTGTCCGTTCGCACGGCCACCACGGATGGTTCACTCAAAACGATGCCTTTGCCCTTTACAAAAACCAGCGTATTGGCCGTACCCAGATCAATGGCCAGATCATTGGAAAACATGCCCAGCAGAAAATCAGATAAAAGGTTCATAATTACCTTTCGGGCCCCGGAAAATTGTTTATTTTTTTATGTTACAAAACTTGATGTACTCGTAAAAAGTCCAAATTGGGACGGCAAAGTAAAAAGTTCAAGATCAAGGCTTGCGCAATCACGAAGAATGCAGCGTACTTAGCGTACGTGAAATTCTGAGTGATTGCGCGTAACGCAGCCGGCCGCCATGCGGCAATTTGGACTTTTTACGAAGCCGTCAAACTTAAGCCGATTCTTTTCTACCAGTAAAGGACTCCACACTCAAGAAAAAAAATATGGATTTTATAAAAAAAACAGATTCTTTACCCCGCCATTGGCATTTTTACGCCATGCTTTCAGGCGCCGGCCCGGAGCAGGTCCTTCATTACCGCCTGATGCAGCTCCGGTCGAAAAAATTTAATGGCGTCGCGGGAACGATCCGGATGAACCCGATTGGTAAACAGCAGCACCATGATGCGCCGCGGAATATCCAGCCACATGGAGGTTCCGGTAAATCCCAGATGCCCCGCTGATAATTCCGAAAACAGAGTTCCGCTGCTGGAACAGGACTCCTCCGGGACATCAAAACCGAACGGTCGCTGCCCTTTATGCCGCGGGATCAGCAGGTTCCGGACCGTTTCCCTCGTGAAAACAGCTTGTTTCTGCTGGCCATGATATTGTTCCTGACGATTGCCATCATAAATTTCCAAAAGAAATTCCAGAAACCGGGCCACCGCCGTAACCGTACCGAACAGGCCAGCCTGACCGTCGATCCCACCGATTTCATAGGCATTATCATCATGGACCAGCCCTTGCAACAGAAGCTTGCGGCGGGGGCATTGCTCGGTGGCGGCAAAATCGGTTCCCACACGCGCCGCCAACGATCCGGCCGACTGGGACCGGCCGGGAAAAAACAAACCATCAATACCCAGAGGTTCGTAAATCGCCTCCCGGACAAAACAATCCAGGCGCTGCTGCGAGACCGTCTCCACCACCTGACGCAGCACCATATAGCCCAGATCGCTGTAAACCGTTTTCCGGCCGGGCGGATATGCCAGAGGTTCGGCCGCCAGCAAGCGGGTCAGGGCCGCTTTACGTTGTGACCAGGGAATCGCCGCCAGCTTCCGGAAATATTCCCGGTGGGCGGGATAGCCGGAGCTGTGGCGTAACAGGTCGGCCAGTGTTATCTCATGTTTATCGGAATGACTGAAGTCCGGCAGGATCTCTCCCAGGCGATCTTCGAGGCCCGGCCGGCCCTCCTCCGTCAGCTTTAACACGGCCGGAGCAGTTGCCAGGGGCTTGGTCAGAGAAGCCAGGTCAAAGATCGTCCCGGGAGTCATGGCTTGTCCGGAAAAAATATTAGCCTGCCCCCAGGCTTCCAGTAGCCGGACTTCCCCGGCCGCCCGGACATGCAGGACAGCTCCCGGAAAAACCCCTTGAGCCAGTCCCTCCCGCATTAACCGACGCGCTTTATCCATAATTCCTACCCGTCACCGGCCGTGACGGCCGGACCATCATAACGAAGCGTCCCTTGCTCGGCGTCCATGGTGGCCTTAAGTCCCAGGGGCAGGGTCAGATTCCGTCCTTCATGGCCTACCGCCAGGCCCGCCAGCAACGGGATGCTGCCGCCGACATGCTCGCGGACAATTTCGTTGATAACCCGGTTGTGTCCGCAATTGGCAAACCGGCCCAGCAGCACTCCGGCCAAATTGTCCAGGGCTCCGGCCAGGCGCATTTGGGTCAGCATGCGATCAACGCGATAAGCCGGCTCGTTGACGTCTTCCAGAAAGAGCAGACCACCGGCACAGTCCAACTGAAAAGGAGTGCCGACCAGGTGACACAGGGAAGCGAGGTTACCGCCGCAGACAAGCCCGCTCGCCCGGCCGCCGGTAATAACGGGACCGGCGGCCCAGTATTCAATCAGAGCCTCACTGGTAAAGGCCGTCAGCATGGCTTCCCGGGTGGCTGGACCGGCATCCGCCAGGGAGGTTATAACCGGCGCGTGAAAAGTGACCAGTCCCGTTTTTTTAAAAATCGCGGCCAGCAAAGCCGAGACATCGCTGAATCCCGCCACAACGCGGGGATTATTGCCAATCATTTCAAAATCGAGCAGTTCCAGGATGCGCAGGGAACCGAATCCGCCCCGGGCGCACAAAATCGCATCCACGGCCGGATCACGAAACAGGTCATGCAGGCAGGCGGCCCGATGTTCGTCAGATCCGGCCAGGTAGCGAGTCTTTTCAAAAACACCGGCCGGCACCCGAACCTTAAAGCCCATATGCTCAAGGACCGCCACACCCCGGCGAAAGCGTTCGTGATCGAACGCCCCGGCCGGAGCGGCAATGCCGATGGTAGCTGAGGGACCAATAGCCGCCGGTCGAATAATCTGTTTATCAGTAAACATATTTTCCGCCTTCTGATATTGAGGCTTTCGTAAAAGTCCGAATTGGGACGGCAAAGTAAAAAGTTTAAGCTCAAGGATTGCGCAATCACGAATAATACAGAGCACTTAGCGTACGTGAAATTCCGGGTGATGGCGCGTAACGCAGCCGGCCGCCCTGCGGCAATTGGACTTTTACGAAGCCGCCTGGTATTGACTGGCGATGATATAATATAAGATATTAAAAAACAAGCAGTTATTATGACTGAAAATTCAGGCCCCGCGCTTCTCCGGTTGACTTTTCCAAGGCTTTGGGATAACACAGGTAACACCGGATAAAAAAAGACCCGGATACCATTTCTGCCGGCCTGAACCGGGGCGGCGATATTCGAATAATAATGTCATTATAATATATGCACGACCCATGACTCCACACATCAACCACCAGGACGCGGACAAATACGTTAAAGCGTTGGCTGATATCAGCCGGGCGGTGGCCTCGGAGCAATACCTGGAGGATATTCTCAAGCTGATCGTCCTGGTCACCGCCAAGGTCACCAACCTGGAGATATGCTCCCTGTGGATGATTGAACAAAAAGGCGGCCAGAAGCGAATCCGCTTAAAAGCCACCCAGGCCATTGAGCCGGAGTACGTCAAAGACCGTGTCCTCAATATGGATCAGGGCGTGGTAGGTTTTGTGGCCACCCATAAAACTCCTATTATTATCAAAAATGTACTGCGGGATGACCGCTTCCATGAAAAAGCCATGGCGGAAAAGCTTGGTCTGGCGTCCATGGCCGGCATCCCCATGCTGGTCCGAAACCAGGATGTTATCGGGGTGCTGAACTGCTTTACGGCCGAGCCGCATGACTTTACCGAAACCGAGGTTAACCTGATTACGGCAGTGGCCCACCAGGCTGCCGTGGCCATCCATAACACCCAGCTGGCCATGGACGCCAAGATCATACGGGAAGAACTGGAGACCAGGAAGCTGGTGGACCGGGCCAAGGAAGTTCTGGTGAGGCAGCGACAAATGCCGGTAGATGAAGCCTACCGTCTAATCCAGAAACGCAGCATGGATTCCAGAAAACCCATCCGGGAAGTGGCCGAAGCGGTCCTGCTCTCGGAAGGACTGTATTAACCCGGATATTTGATGAATATCCGGGTCAGAGCCTGAAACATTCACTCCAGATGACAAGCAAGGGGGAGGGATAAGCTGAATTATTTTTTATTTGACTTCCTGACAAAACTGATTTATTTTTAAAAATTGTGCCAAGAAGATCCTGGCACTACCTGCTTTCGTACAACGGCGTACGAAAGCATCGCGTGAAAACAGCTGAAGACAAAGACGTCTATGAAGCCTGATTTTATAATCAGGCGCCATGGGCGTCTTTTTTTTTTGGGCCGGCCGCGAATCACGGCTTAGCAAAAAGCGATTGCAAATAAACAGAACCAAGCAAAACGGAGGAAAACCATGAGATTTTCAAAAAACAACGACGCCCTGGGGACGACCAACCGTGGCAATCCCACCGAAGCCGGTCTTTGCACACTTTGCCGGGCCGATTGCGCCGGAAAGTGCGAAACCTGGCTGTCCAGCCTGGTTGGTCGCAAACTGCTTTACCCCAGAGATTTCGGAATGGTCACCGCGGGCGCCAATAACACCACCCACACCGGCGTCTCCTACAACGCCCTCCGCATTCAGGGGTATGCCTATGGTTCTCACGGCTTGAGCGGCAAGCTGTCCAATGACCCGGATGACTGCATCTTTCCCAATGTCAACCTGGAATCCACTTTTGGCCGGGAAATGAAAACCAAAGTCCGCCTGCCACTGATGACCGGCGCCCTGGGCTCGACTTTTATCGCCTCCAAATACTGGGATTCCTTTGCCATCGGCGGAGCGCTCAGCGGCATTCCCGTTGTTATCGGCGAAAACGTGGTCGGGGTCGACCGGGAATCCAAAATCGGCAAGGGTAAATCAAAAAAGGGCAAAATCAAAAGCGCTCCCGAACTGGAACGCCGGATCGACGGTTATCTGCGCTACACGGACAAAGGCTACGGAGCCATCATCGTCCAGCTGAACGTGGAAGACACCCGCAACGGCGTGGCCGAATTCGTGGCCGAAAAATATGGTAATAAATGCATTATTGAACTGAAATGGGGGCAGGGAGCCAAGGACATCGGCGGAGAAATTCAGGTCACCAACCTGGATTACGCCACCTTCTTAAAAGAACGGGGTTATGTGGTCGATCCGGATCCGACCAGACCCGAAGTAAAACGGGCCTTCCAGGAAGGATCTCTCACCTCATTCGCCCGCCACAGCCGCCTGGGCGCGACCAATCTTTCGTCCGTTGACCAGGTCCACGAAGATTTCATGAGCAGCGTAGACTATCTCCGCGGGCTGGGCTTTAAGAGAATCACGCTTAAAACCGGTTCTTACGGTATGGAAGAGCTGGCCATGGCCATAAAATTCGCCACCGAGGCCGGCCTGGACCTGTTGACCATTGATGGTTCCGGCGGCGGCACCGGCATGAGCCCCTGGAACATGATGCAAAGCTGGGGAGTGCCCTCCATCAACCTGCATGCCAAAGCTCATGAATACGCGTCTATTCTGGCTGCTAAAAGCGCCGAGGTGGTGGACATGTCCTTTGCCGGCGGTTTCGCCCTGGAGGATCATATTTTCAAGGCCATGGCCCTGGGTTCCCCCTACACCAAGCTGGTTTGCATGGGCCGTGCCATCATGATTCCCGGATTCCTGGGAGCAAACATTGAAGGCGCCCTCAATCCCGATCGTCGGGAAGCTCTGGCCGGCAACTGGGAGCAGCTGCCCAAAACCGTTTCTAATATCGGCTCCAGCGCTGAGAACATTTTTGCCTCCTACTTTGATGTGGAAAAGAAAGTGGGCAAAAAAGAAATGCCGAATATCCCTTACGGCGCCATCGCTTTCTGTACCCTGATGGACAAGCTTTCCTGCGGGTTGCAGCAGCTCATGGCCGGTGCCAGAAAATTTTCCCTGGACCAGATTTCCCGGGCCGACCTTTTTTCCGGCAACCGCGAGACGGAAAGAGAAACCGGCATTCCCCATGTAGCCGAGGCTAATGACGAAACCGCCCGCAAAATTCTCAACAGCTGAGGGTCTTATATCTTAACCCAAGATCTCCCTTTAAAAAAAAGCCCCCCGGATATCCGACCAGGGGGCTTTTTTTATGGTTGTCTTTTACTTTTAAACCCATTAATACCTGATTAAGGATTTTAAATTCCGGTGCTTCTTTAAAAAAACATCGGACTTTCCGTAATGCCGTCAGGCAGTTATTAACCTGATAAACAAGACACAGGAACATGATCATGGACAAAACCTATACCGTCAACACCTCGGCCCTGGACGGAGAACGCAAAATTCTTTCCGAATCCGGATACGCCGACAAAGCCATTCAATATTATCTGGAAAAGCCCTACATGGGAGAACTGGCCGACGCCGATCAAATTTCCGAGATGCTCGGCTCCTGCGGGGACACCATGAAGATTTACCTGAAAATCGAGGGTGACATCATCACCGATATCCGCTACCAGGTCCTGGGATGCCCCGGGGCGATTTCCGCGGCCATGGCCCTGGTCGACCTGGCCCGCGGCAAACATCTGGATGAAGCCCGAACCATCAATGACGGCGACGTGTTTCAACTGCTGGAAGATCTGCCCGCCAAAAAACACCATTGCATCCAGCTGGCCGTTAAAACCTTCCATAAGGCCATTGACGAATACCAGGGAGGTGTCAGTCTCGAGGATTCGGAACCCATGGGTTGCGAGCAGGCCTGCGGGGAAGGCTCCGCCTGCGGCAAGCCGCATGCCACCGGCGAATAGTTCAGATTTTTCAGGATAGTCCGTTTCCGGCAGAGATGCCCGTAACTGGACCTTATTGATTTTTCCCCGGAGGCGGCGACTCCCGACCTTATCGTCAGCCCCCGTGGTCCTTCGCTTCGGGGGATTCAGAAAAATTGTGATAATGTTGAATCGGTGTCACCGTCAAGATGCCCCGGGAAATGGCGGCCACGCCACGGCACATGGCCCGGGCGCCGGCAATGGTGGTGGTATAGGGAATCCCCAGCTTTAAAGCCGCCCGCCTGATCTTGAAGCCGTCCTGACGGGGCTTATTGCCGGTTCCGGTGTTTATGATAAGCTGTATCTCGTGGTTGATAATAGCGTCCACCACGTGGGGCCGGCCGGTGGAGACCTTGTGAACAAACCGGACCGTCAGGCCGTTTTCAGACAAAAAATCCGCCGTGCCCCGGGTGGCCACCAGGGAAAATCCGATCTCGGCAAACTGCCGGGCCACCGGCAGCACCGCCTCCTTATCGCTGTCATGGACGCTGATAAACACCGTGCCGGTGGCCGGCAGAGCCTGACCGGCGCCAAGCTGGGCTTTTGCAAAAGCGCGGCCGAAATCCACGTCAATACCCATGACCTCGCCGGTGGATTTCATCTCCGGACCCAGCAGGGTGTCCACCCCCGGAAATTTATTAAAGGGCAGAACCGCTTCCTTCACGGAGATATGGGCCGGCACTACCTCCCGGACCAGCCCCAGATCGGACAGACTTTCCCCCAGCATGATCCGGGTAGCCAGCCTGGCCAGGGGCACCCCGGTGGCCTTGCTGACAAAAGGAATGGTCCGCGAAGCCCGGGGATTGACTTCAATGACATACAATTGATCGTCCTTGACGGCGTACTGCACATTCATCAGGCCGACCACGGACAACTCCGCGGCCATGGCCCGGGTGGCCTCGGCAACCCGGGCCAGGATTCCGGCTGAAATACTGTGGGGCGGCAGGACACAGGCCGAATCTCCGGAATGAACCCCGGCCGCTTCGATGTGCTCCATGATACCGCCGATAACAGTGATTTTACCGTCGGAAATGGCGTCCACGTCCAGTTCCACCGCCTCTTCCAGGAACTTGTCGATCAAGACCGGATGATCCGGCGAAGCCAGAATGGCCCGGGCGGAGAAATCCTCCAGTTCCGCCCGGTTGTAAACGATTTTCATGGCCCGCCCCCCCAGCACATAGGACGGCCGGACAATAACCGGGTAACCGATGACGTCGGCCGCCCGGACCGCGCCGGGAATATCAACGGCCAGAGCATTGGCCGGCTGGACCAGGCCGAGCTTGGACAGCATGGCCTGAAACAGCTCGCGGTCCTCGGCCTGATCGATGTTTTCCGGGCTGGTACCCAGGATGGGCACCCCGGCCCGGCCCAGGGGACCGGCCAGTTTCAAGGGAGTCTGGCCGCCGAACTGCACGATCACTCCCGCGGGATTTTCCTTTTCAACGATATGCAGCACGTCCTCGGCGGTAAGCGGCTCAAAATAGAGCTTGTCCGAGGTGTCATAATCGGTGCTGACCGTTTCCGGGTTGCTGTTGACCATGATGCTCTCCACCCCGGCTTCTTTCAGGGCGAAAGAAGCATGAACGCAGCAATAATCAAACTCAATGCCCTGGCCGATACGATTGGGGCCCCCGCCCAGGATCATCACTTTTTTACGATCGTCCGGCCGGGCTTCGCATTCGGTTTCATAGGTGGAGTAATAATAGGGGGTAGCGGCCACGAACTCGGCGGCGCAGGTATCCACCAGCTTATAGACCGGCCGGATACCGGCGGCTTTACGGCGCCGGGCCGCTTCTTCTTCGGTAAATCCGGTTATCTGAGCCAGCTGACGGTCGGAAAAACCGTAGCGCTTGGCCTGCCAGAGGGTATCCTGGCCGGGAAAGCCGTCCGAGCGGCCGGCGGCATCAGCCACCACCTCCTGCTCCATATTAAATATCCGCTCAAACTGGTGCAGGAACCAGGGATCTATGGCTGACAGTTCGTAAATTTCGGCTATGCTCAGGCCGATCTCAAAGGCGTGGCGCAAATAAAACACCCGGTTGGAATTGGGCTGGGCCAGTTTTTTGCGGATGGTCTCCGGGTCCGGCAGCGGCTCCTCCCCCTCAATCCGCCGACCGTCCGAGCCCCAGCCGTGACGGTCGATCTCCAGGGAACGCAATCCTTTCTGAACGGCCTCGGCAAAGGTCCGGCCGATGGACATGGCCTCGCCCACGGATTTCATGGAGGTGGTCAGGACGTCCTCGGTTTCCGGAAATTTTTCAAAAGTCCAGCGGGGGATTTTAACGACGCAGTAATCAATGGCGGGCTCAAAGGAAGCCAGGGTTTCGCCGGTAATATCGTTGGGAATCTCATCCAGGGTATAACCCACCGCCAGCTTGGCCGCGATCTTGGCGATGGGAAAGCCGGTCGCCTTGGAGGCCAGGGCGGAGCTGCGCGACACCCGGGGGTTCATTTCAATCACGATCATGTCGCCGTTGTCGGGATTGATGGCGAACTGAACATTTGACCCGCCGGTGTCCACGCCGATTTCCCGGATAATGTCGATGGCGGCGTCGCGCATGACCTGATACTCCTTGTCGGACAGTGTCTGGGCCGGCGCCACGGTGATGCTGTCGCCGGTATGGACCCCCATGGGATCAAGGTTTTCAATGGAGCAGATGATAACGACGTTATCGCCGTGGTCCCGCATGACCTCCAGCTCGAACTCTTTCCACCCCAGGGCAGACTGTTCCAGCATGATCTGGTTGATGAGGCTGGCGTCCAGGCCCTGTTCCGCTATAAAATCGAGATCCTCCCGGTTATAAGCCACCCCGCCGCCGGTGCCGCCCAGGGTGTAGGCCGGTCGAATAATCACCGGAAAACCGATTTCTTCGGCAATCGACCGGGCCTGGTCCAGACTGGTGGCGATACCGCTTCGCGGAACCGCCAGGTCGATGGCGGCCATGGCCTGCCGGAAAAGATCGCGGTCTTCGGCCTTTTCAATGGCTTCCAGCGAGGCACCGATCATTTCCACGCCGAACTTTTCCAGAACCCCGTTTTTGGCCGCCGCCACGGCCGTGTTCAGGCCGGTCTGGCCACCCAGGGTCGGCAGCAGCGCGTCCGGGCGCTCCTGTTCAATAACGCGGGCAAGGACTTCCGGGGTAACCGGTTCAATATAGGTGCGGTCCGCCATTTCCGGATCGGTCATGATGGTGGCCGGATTGCTGTTTAAAAGCACCACCTGGTAGCCCTCTTCCTTCAAAGCCTTGCAGGCCTGGGTACCGGAATAGTCGAATTCACAGGCCTGACCGATGACGATGGGACCGGCCCCGATAATCAGAATTTTATGAAGATCTGTCCGTTTGGGCATATTATTCTTTCATCAGGCGGGTGAACTCCGCGAACAGGTAACGGGCGTCATGCGGCCCGGGCGAAGCTTCGGGATGATATTGCACGGCCAAAGCCCGGTATCCTTCGTGCCGGAATCCTTCAAAAGTATCATCATTCAGGTTGCGGTGCGTCTCCCGGATGCCGGTTCCGGCCAGGCTGCCGGCGTCCACGGCAAAACCGTGGTTCTGGGAAGTAATCTCGACCCGGCCGGTTTCAAAATTCTTGACCGGCTGGTTGGCGCCGCGATGACCGAATTTCAGCTTGTAGGTCTTGCCGCCCAGAGCCAACCCCAGCAGCTGATTACCCAGGCAGATACCGCAGATGGGCCGGAATCCCAGCAGCTCCCGGATGGTGGAAACCACCCCGGTCAGAGGCTCGGGATCGCCGGGACCATTGGACAGAAAAATCCCGTCCGGCTCCAGACGTCTGACAGTGTCCGCCCCGGTCGAGGCCGGCACCACCAGCACCTCGCAGCCGGCTTCTTCCAGGCAGCGCAGAATATTATATTTTACACCGTAGTCAAAAACGACCACCGCCAGTTGGCCCTCCCGTCGACGCCAGACACCTGGTTCCAGCCCCTCCATCCCGGCGGCCAGAGGCTCCGGCCGGCCCTTTTCCCAGAAATAGGGGTTGGCGGTGGTGACCTCTCCGACCAGGTCGCGGCCGATCATGACGGGCGTCTGCCCGGCCCGGGCCACCAGGGAATCCGGATCCAGGTCGCTGGTCGAGACGAACCCCCGCATGGCACCGGCTTCCCGAATATGACGGGTCAGCGCCCGGGTATCGAGTTCGGTAATCCCGAGGACCTGCTGATCGTCCAGATAGTCGGCCAGGCTGCCGGTGGCCCGGCAATTGCTGAAGCAGGGTTGATAAGCGCGCGTTATCAGGGCGGCGGCCTGGATTCGGTCCGACTCCACGTCCTCGGGGTTGACGCCATAGTTACCGATCAGGGGATAGGTCATGGCCACCATCTGACCGCGATAGGAGGGGTCGGTCAGAATCTCCTGATACCCGGTCATGCTGGTATTGAAAACCACCTCCCCCCAGGCTTCACCACCCCGGGTAAAGCAGCGACAGGGAAAAGCGCGTCCATCTTCCAGGGCCAGCAGGGCTTTCATTTTTTTATGTTTACTCCCGGCAGCAGGTTTTGACCAGATCATCAATGTTCCGCAAAGTTTTTCCTGGTTTAATATCATGCTTTTCAAAGGCGGGGCAACTTAAATTTAAAACATCCGCCTCATATTGGAAAGGCGATTGAAAAGATCGGGCTAAAGGCCTCCCCGTCAGTTCCGGTTATCGCCTCATGACCGGGCCGCGGCGTTATTACGGAAAACTATTTCCTTGACAGATCTTCATATAAAAAAGTAATAAAAATCAGTGCGGCTGTTTTTAAGCGATCTTAAATGTCCTGACTGATAAAAACCATCCAACAAAGGGAGACCTGAATTAATGAACCCCCTTGCCCAGAGCTTGAACGAAACTCTCGCCGAAAACACCCCCCGCTTGCTGGACATGCTTTCCCGGGTCGGCCAGGAATTGTTTTTCCCCAAAGGTATCCTGAGCCAGAGCGCCGAAGCCAAGGAAAAGGCTCATGCCATCAACGCCACCATCGGCATTGCCAAAGAAAACGGCAATATCATGAACCTGCCCTCGGTCATGGGCCTGATTGAAGGATTCAGCCCGGAAGAATCCATTACCTACGCCCCCTCTTTCGGCCTGCCCGAACTGCGCCGGGCCTGGCAGCAGGAGATTTTCGCCAAGAATCCCTCCCTGGAAGGCCGGGATATCAGCCTGCCGGTGGTCACCTGCGGCATCACCCACGCCATCAGTATTTTTGCCGACATGTGGACCGATCCCGGTGACACGGTCCTGCTGCCGGACATGATGTGGGGCAATTACAACATGATTCTGGGCGTCCGCCACGGGGTGAAAATAGAAACTTACTCCATCTTCACCGACAGCGGCGGTTACAATCTGGAAGCCTTTGCCAGGGCGGCCGAAAATCAGGCCGGCCAAAGCGGCCGGGTCATAGCCCTGCTTAATTTTCCCCATAATCCCACCGGTTACACGGTAACTGAAAAAGAGGGCCGGGCCCTGACCGACATCCTTATCCGTCTGGCCGAAGAAGGTCACCAGGTCATGGCCGTATGCGACGACTCCTATTTCGGCCTGTTTTATGAACCTGACACCATGGCCGAATCGCTCTTTGCCAGATTGTGCGGCCGCCATGAAAACCTGCTGCCCATCAAGCTGGACGGGGCCACCAAGGAAAATTACGTCTGGGGGCTGCGGATCGGCTTTATTACCTATGGCTGCCACTCCCCACAGAATTCCGAGGCTGTTTTCGACGCCCTGGAAAAGAAAACCGCCGGCTGTGTCCGGGGCAATATTTCCAACGCCTCCCACCTGAGCCAGTCCATTGTTTTAAAATCCCTGAAAGACGGCGCCTACCGGAAAGAAAAGCAGGCAAAATTTGAGCAGCTGCGAGCAAGAGCGAGACGGGTCAAGGAAGTTCTGGCGGATGACAAATACGCTTCGGCCTGGGAGGTCTATCCCTTTAACTCCGGGTACTTCATGTGTTTGAAGCTTAAAACCGTCAAGGCCGAAGAACTGCGCCGGCACCTGCTGGACAATCACGGCGTCGGCCTGATCGCCCTCGGCGAGCGTGACCTGCGGGTGGCTTTTTCCTGCATCACGGAAGAGGAGGTGGCCCCGCTGTTTGACATCATCCTGCAAGGCATAAAAGAGATCAGCGCTGACTCGTGAGCGGCCCGGGCTGACCCGGACCGCTCCTGACATTTTGGTCCTTCAGTGACCATACCCCAAAATACGGGGCATCAGCCATGAAGAAATTCTGTCTCCCGGTCATCATGAGCCTGTTGCTGGCGGCCCTGCCGGCGGCGGCGGAAAACTATCTTTTAAATGGCGGCCAGGAATCGGTCATTAACTACCGCATATCCCAGTCGGTAACACCGGCGGCTTCCACCCGGAAACTTGTTTTAAGCTTTGTGGAACCGGTCAACTATTTTTCACCAACTTATAAACAACAGGTGGATCATTTTGACCTGTCCTTCTCCAGCCAGCCGGACAGCCGCCAAAAGACCCGGGACGATCACGGCAACACCATTATCAAAGCCACCTGGAACAATCCCCCGGAAAGCCTTACCTCCACCGCGGCCCTGTCCGTGAAGAACAGCGTCACCCTGGCCACCCTGAAAACCTCGGCGCCCTTTCCGGTGACCGGCCTGCCCGAGGAGGTCAAACCCTACCTGGCCGCCACTGACCAGGCCCCGGCCGGGAACGACCGCATCAGACAGAAATCCCGGGAATTGACTGCCTCGGCCAAAACCCAGTTTGACGCCGTCCAGCAGATTCTGACCTGGCAGGTCGATCACATGCGCTATGTCCAGCCGCCGGCAAGATACGACGCCCTGTACGCCCTGGACAGCGGCAAGGGCAACTGCCAGAACTACTCCCACCTGGCCGCGGCCCTGATGCGGGCGGCCGGCATCCCGGTGCGCATCGTTAACGGGGTCACCCTGAAAGAACCCTACCAGATCAAACAGCCTTCCGGCACGCTGGTGATGCGCAACGCCGAAGGCCGCCACTCCTGGATCGAAGTCTATTTCCCGGATTTGAAATGGGTTCCCTTTGATCCCCAGTCCATGCAATTATTTGTCAGCAACCGTTTCATCCGGGTGGAAGTCGGCCTGGATAACAATGACACCGAAAACGACGGCCTGATCCGCTGGAGCCGGCTCAAGGGCACCACCGGCAAACCATCCTTCCGGGAAGATATCAGCTCCGAATTCTTGTCCGACCAGGTCGAACTGACCGCCCGGAACACTGATTACGGTCCCCGGAACCGACTTTTTTCGCCCTCGGTAGAAGCCGGTTTTCAGAAAACCACCAAGGATTATAAAGAACCGGAACCGATCAAGCTGTCTGACAAAGAACTCGACCAGTTGAGCTACACCCGGTCCTTTGTCTTCGGCAACCTGGATTTTCCGGAAGACCTGGACTTTTCCTCGGCCCGACCCCGGGCGGAGGAAGCGCCGGACGGCACCATGAAAATGGCCAAAAATTTTCTGGTGGAAACGGCCGAATATGTCACTACCCGGGGGCGCAAGTACGCCCAGTCCTTTATCCTGAAAAAGCCCATGCGTCTCAAGTCGATCGGCCTGGCCCTGCACAGCTTCAGCGCCGAAGGCCAGATCTGGGCGGAATTGTTAAAGAATAACGACGGAATTCCCGGCCAATCTCTGGCCACCAGTGAAATAAAGCCGGTTTCCGGAATAAAACGTTCACCCGGCTACCGCTGGGTGGACTTTGCTTTTACCGATGAGGCCGGCCGGCTGCCGCCCGGCCGGTACTGGGTGGCCCTGGGGTTTACCGACGGTCCCATCGTCAACTGGTTCTTTTCCTACGGCAAGCCCACCGGCCCCCAGGACGGTACCCGCTTTCGAACTCTGTTTGACGAAAAATGGAGCCACAGCCTCAACTTTGAATTCAACTACCGGGTCCGGGGGC
>JBKHHL010000138.1:0-6781 GCA_046539175.1 Desulfosudaceae bacterium | reverse complement strand
TTTATTGGTTAAACAAATATAGTCGAAAAAATTCATGAAATATCCGGGCTAACGCCCGGCCGGATATTGCCCTGAAAGTAAAAAGCCTCTGCTGAAACAGGAAGAAGCGTTGTTGACCATGATCCCAGCAGAGGCAAAACCGAAGAAAACCGGGCAGCCCTCCCCGCGTTTTTATATTTTATATCATCAACCCGGTTCCGTAGTCAACCAGCTGATAAAAAAGGAGGTTGCAGTTTAATGTGGTTAGCGTTATTATAAACGGGATAAGGAACAGGACAGACGCTCCGGCGACCAAACAACAGAATCAGGCGGGGACTAAAGTACATCATGGAAGACGCGCCACCACTCATCCGGTTATTCCATGTTTACAAGCGATATGGTGCCACCACCGCCCTGGCTGATATCACGCTTGATATCAAGGCCAATGAATTTCTTTTTGTGACCGGTGCCAGCGGGGCGGGAAAAACGACCCTGCTGAAACTGCTTTACCTCGGGGAACCCCTTTCCGAAGGACAGATCCTGATCGACGGCATGAACCTGACCCGAATCAAACGGGACCGGATCCCCTTTCTGCGCCGCAAATTCGGAGTTGTCTTCCAGGACTACAATCTTATCCCGACCAAAACCGTCTTTGACAACATCGCTCTGGTAATGGAAGCCGCCGGTCACAAACGGAGTTTTATCGTCAAAAAAGTTAAAAGTGTTCTGCGGACGGTGGGTATGGAGGACCGTCTTAATTCCTATCCCCCGGCTCTTTCCGGTGGTGAGCAGCAAAAGATAACCATTGCCCGGGCTGTTGTCGGAGATCCGAAAATAATTCTCGCGGACGAACCGACCGGAAGCCTTGATGATGAGTCGGCCGATGATGTCATGTCGCTTCTCAAGGGCTTTCACGACCGCGGCACAACCGTTATTGTGGCTACCCACAACAAAAACCTGATCAACAGCATCGAAGCCAGGCGCATCAACCTCAGCCGTACTTTTTCACGGGAAACGCCGGAGTAGGCCCATGCCCAGCATTTATCTGAAACGAGCCGTCTCGGACATAAAAAGCAACCGTTTCCTGAATATTATCACGGTCATCACCATCTCTCTTTCCGTTCTGATTGTCAGCACCTTCGCGCTGTTTCTGACCAATGCCAATCAGCTTCTGGCTTTCTGGGAAAAAGGTATCAGGATTATTGTTTATGTTGAAGACGATCTTGAAAAAGACCAGATTGATATTTTAAAAGAGGAGATCCGACAGCTCCAGGGGGTCACCAATATCAGGTTTATCCCCAAAGAAGATGGCTTGCGGCGCCTCAAAGAAAAACTACCGGAACAGCAGTCCCTGCTGGACAATCTCATTGAGAACCCTCTTCCGGACACCCTGGAGGTCTGGGTGACCCCGGAAAAAAGAAACTGGAAAGCGATTGAAATGCTGGCCATTCATATCGAGTCCAGCCACCTGGTAGCCGATGTGGAATACGGCCAGAACTGGCTGAAACGGTTTACCGGCCTCCTGAATCTGTTCCGGCTGACCGTAATTTTAATGTGTACCATTTTCTTTATGGCCGCGGTCTTTATCGTTGCCAATACTACTCGTCTTTTGTTTTTTTCCCGGAGCGAGGAGATCAACATCATGCGGCTGGTGGGTGCCACGGATCGGTTTATCAAGACCCCTTTTTACCTGGAAGGCCTCATCCAGGGAGCCGCCGGGGGTATTATCGGCCTGGCCGTGCTGTATCTGGCCTTTTTACTGATTGCCTCCGAGGTTGACCTGAACATGATTGCCCATTCTTTTAAAATCCGTTTCCTGCCGCTGTCGTCCTCTTTGGCGATAATTACCGGCAGTATGATAGCCGGATGGCTGGGATGCTACATATCTTTAAGTCAGTTTTTAAAAAAATAGGCGGAGCAGCCTTGTTCATAACTCTGCTGCTGGCGATAGCCCTGACAACCGGCGGCCGCGGCAGATGTGACTCTACCCGCCCGGCCACGGTCATGGCCAGCGCGCTGAATGTCCGCAGCCAGCCTGACGTCAAGGCCGACCGCGTTACCACCCTGTCGCAGGGTACCCGGGTAACCGTCCATGAATATGAAGACGGCTGGCTGAAAATCTCTTACCAAAAGCAGTCCGGCTATATCAGAAATAAAAAAAAATTCATCCACGTCGAAGGCACCCCGGAAGAGCTGGCCGAATTAAAAAACAGGGCCGAAGAAATCAGCCGGGAAATCGAGAACTATCAGACCGAGCTGGAGAAAATCGGTCACAAGGAGACTTCTTTGATGGATCGCCTGGATGAACTGGCCAGGTCACTGCAACAGGCCCGGCAGACGATCCAGGGGCTGCGCGGAAAAATCACGAAACTTGAGACCGACATTGACGCCAATCGCCAGGCCGCCGAAGTCCTTGAAAAACGCATCGCCGAAAAAAAAGAATACGCCACCAAACGGCTGGTGGCCCTCTACAAGCTCAGCCTGCTGGGAGAAATGGATATCCTGGGATCCGCCGACTCGGTCTATGAATTTTTAAAAACCAAGACGGACATCAGCTATATTTATCGGCAGGACCGGGAAATGCTGGAGACGTTCCGCGACAATCAGGAACGACTGGAAGAAATCACCGCTACCCTGGTAGCTGAAAAAAAAGAAAAAGAACAGCTGGAAAGCCGTTTGCAGCGGGAAATTAACGACCTGGCCGCGGAAAATAAGGAACGCCGTCGTCTGCTGGCGGAAATCCGGGAAAAGGAGGCTTTTCGCAGAGCCGCCATTGAATCCCTGAAACAGGACGCCCGTTCCCTGGACGAGACCATTACTTCCCTGTATATTAAACCGGACACCGGCCAGGACCTGCCGGGAAAATTTTCTGACCATAAAGGGTTGCTCAAACCGCCCGTCAAGGGTAAAATAATTTCCAAATTCGGCAAGTACCGAGATGAAAAGCTGAATATCGTTAATTTTCGCAATGGAGTAGACATCCGGTCCAGCCGGGGCGAGCCGGTTCAAGCTGTCTTTCGGGGACAGGTTCTGTATGCCTCCTGGTTCAAGGGATACGGCAACATGATCATTATTGATCACGGCGACAACTATTATACCGTCTATGCCCACGCGCAGGAGTTGTTCAAAAAGAAAGGAGATTACGTGGAAACCCGTGAAGTGATTGCCACGGTCGGAGACACTTCCAGTATTTCAGACGACCCGTCCCTCTATTTCGAGGTGCGGCATAAGGGCCAGCCCATTAATCCTGCTACCTGGCTGCAAACCGGGTAAGCCGGTTAAACCGATCTGGCCTGACATTTTTTACAATCAAAACCATAACTGCATGCATGCCATGCAAAAGGCTGGTCCCATGAAAAATTCATCCACCAAGGCGATAAAAACCGGTCTGGCGCTGGTGGCGGTATTACTGGTGTTTATCATTACCGCTGGATTTCAGCGGACCATATCCGCCAGCAACTCCGAGGCTTATCGGGAACTGAAAATATTTACCAGCATCATCGAAGAGCTTGAAGATAATTATGTCGATGAGGTAGACACCAAGGAGCTGGTCGAATCGGCCATCAAAGGAATGATCGGCAGCCTGGACCCTCATTCGCAGTACCTGCCTCCGGACGCTTTAAAAGAAGTTCAAGCCGATACCAAGGGAGAATTTGAAGGTGTCGGTATTGTCATCACCAAGTCCAAGGGCCTGTTAAAAATCATTTCTCCCATTGAGGGCACCCCGGCCTTCCGGGCGGGGGTGCAGCCCGGTGATATCATTACCCGGATAGACGGAGAATCCACCGAAGATATTGAGCTCTGGGAAGCGGTCAAGAAAATGAGAGGTGAAAAAGGCACCTCGGTGGAAATTACCATATTCCGGAAAGGCGAGCCGGAGGAACGGGAATTAACCCTTGTCCGGGACGTTATTCCCATGACCAGCGTTAAATCCATCTTGCTCAAGCCGGATTACGGTTATGTCTGGGTGACCAATTTCCAGTCCAACACCACCAAGGAGTTGATCAAGGCCCTGGACGACCTGGAAGCCGACAACAACGGTGATTTAAAAGGCTTGATTCTGGATATGCGCAATAATCCCGGCGGACTGCTGGATCAGGCCCTGTCAATTTCCGACCTGTTCTTAGAGGAAGGGACTATGCTCAAGGTCAAAGGGCGCGACGACGAACAGACCTATAAGGCTCAAGACAGCCGCGGCGACAAAAACTACCCCATAGTAATGCTGATAAACGGCGGCACTGCCAGTGCTTCAGAAATTGTGGCCGGCGCCCTCCAGGATCATAAACGAGCCCTGATCATGGGCACCCCCTCTTTCGGCAAGGGCTCGGTCCAAACCATTAAACCCCTTGGCGACGGTTCGGGCATGAAATTTACCATCGCCCGCTACTACACTCCCGATGATCGGTCTATCCAGGCCAAGGGCATTGAACCGGACATCAACGTTCCTTACCGGATGATGGATGAGAACAAGGATTCCCCCCAGGCACTCAAGGAAAGTGACCTCAAAAACCACCTGGAAGCCGAACCTGATTCAGAAACCAAGACGGAGCCCGAGCCTGATTCCTCCCGGAAAGACGATACCGGCGACAAGCCCGAAGAAACGGAAAACAAGGGAGTCGAAAATTCCAAATACGGCCAACTGGAGGCTGACCAGTTGCTGCTGGATACGCAGGTCAACCGGGCCCTGGACACACTTATATCATATCAAACCTTCAAGGAGTTGGACTAACGGCGACCCGGTAGCCGGCCGCTGCCGATAATCAGAACCTGATGGCCCAAAAAAAGAAAAAGAACAACGCCGGCAGATCGTCCCGGTCCAGCCAAAGCCTGTCCGGTCACTTGTTGAAAATTATAGCCGGGGCTCTCATCCTGGCCGGGCTGGTAGCCGCGGCCGGACTGACGGCTCTTTTCCTGCTCCCTTCCGAGCAGTCAGCACTTCGGCATAAAGTTCCGGCAACCGGTGATAAGCCACAGCGACCGGTTTACGAAATTTATCCCGAAGAAGAGCCGACAGAGCCCCCGCCGGCCACGGAACCGTTAGCCACCTCGCCGCTGGTTGCCATTATAATAGACGATCTGGGGTATGACCTGCCGGTGGCGAATAGTTTTCTGAAACTGGGAGAGCCCCTGACTTTTGCCATCCTCCCTTTCGGCCCCCATAGCAAAAAAATCGCGAAAGCTGCTCACGCCAGGGGCAATGAGGTCATGCTGCATCTGCCCATGGAACCGGAGGGGTATCCCCGCGTAAATCCCGGACCGGGCGTGCTGCTGACCTCCATGACACCGGACCTGCTTATCAGGCAGCTGAAAAAGAATCTGGCTGACGTTCCCCATATATCCGGCGTCAACAACCATATGGGCTCTGAACTGACCAAGAAGTCCAACCGGTTGTACCAGATATTTTCCATTCTGAAAAAAGAACAACTTTTCTTTATCGACAGCCGGACCACTGAATCCAGCCTGTGCCGGCCTTCGGCCAAACTGCTGCATGTGCCCTTTGCCGAGCGCAATGTCTTTATCGACAATTCCCTGACCGAGCAGGATGTTCGCCGACAGTTGCTGCTTCTGCTCAAAACAGCGGAACACCGGGGCGCCGCCATTGGCATCGGTCATCCCCACTCCATCACCTGCCGGGTATTAAAAAAGATGCTCCCGGAGATCAAAAACAGGGTCCGTCTGGTTCCTGCCTCACGGCTGGTGCGGGTGATTGATTCCTGATGGCTTCCGGTGCCCGGGCCGTCAGGCACACCCAGGTTTCTTCCACCCTGATCTCCTGGAAGAAAAATCCGTGCCTGCTCAGAGCCGTCTGCACCGACTCCGCCTTTGATTCAATAATGCCGGAACAGATGAACAGGCCGCCTGGCGCCAACACCGTCATGACCCGGGGAACCAGCATGACCACGGTTTCGGTCAGAATATTGGCGGCCACGACATCAAAAACCTGGTTATCAAGGCCGGAGACCAGGTCGGCGGTCGTAACCAGCGAAGAGGAGCCGCTTATCCCGTTCAGGCGCAGGTTTTCCCGGGCGACCGTCACGGCTACCGGATCATTGTCAACTCCCCGCACAGTGGCCGCTCCCAGCTTATGGGCGGCGATCATCAGAAGGCCGGAGCCGGTACCGATATCCAGAAACCTGTCACCCGGGCGCAGGCGGGATTCCAGCTGACGCAGGCACATGGCCGTGGTGGGATGAGTGCCGGTACCAAAGGCCATGCCCGGATCAAGCTCGATCATAAGTTCATCCCCGGAAACTTCATATTGGCGCCAGCTCGGCTTGACCACCAGCCGCCGGCCGATCTTGCGGGGATAAAAATGATCTTTCCAGAAATGGGCCCAGTCCTGCTCATCCAGCTCGGCGGAGCTGATCGCGGCCGCGACGAATCCCCGTTGGAGCAGGTCGTCCGCCATCTGTTTTAAACGAACCAGTCTGTCGGGAACCGATTCGTCTTTGAAAAAATAACCGGTCACCCGGCCGGATCCCCCGCTTTGGTCAGAGGCGTCCGGTGCCTCCTCAATGGCCACCCCTTTCAAGCCCAGCTGATAAAAAAGATCACCAACAATATCCGCGGCGCTGTCGGACAAGGCCGCCTCCGCCGTATATTCAACCGTGACCGCCAGCCACCTGCTCGATTTTTCTTCTAAAACCATGGCAAATCCTTCTTTTTCGCTTAAATTCTGATTCCGCCCGGATCACGGCCGGAATCGTCCGGCCGGCGACGACTGGCCGGTCATAACCGAAGCCCGTAAATTTTGATGTACTCGTAAAAAGTCCAAATTGGGACGGCAAAGTAAAAAGTTCAA
>JBKHHL010000029.1:0-22224 GCA_046539175.1 Desulfosudaceae bacterium | reverse complement strand
GGACCCCGGCCTCCGCCGGGGTGACGCCATAAGGAAAATCCCGACTTTTTACGAAAATATCAGTTTTGGAATGACTACAAAATGTAATATAAATAATTTAAATGATGCAATAAAGTAATGATTTTCAAAAAATTTCATGAAATATCCGGGTTAGGCCAATAACCGGGTCAGGTCATATACGGTTTCTTGACTTTACTCTTCATCTTATTTCATACTCAGGTTAACGCAAAAAAATCAATCAGGAGAATAGCATGACTTTTTCAGACCGGATGGCCTGGTTGCGGAAAAAAACCGGTACCCGACGCGTGGCCCTGATTTTTGGCGGCCTGTTTGCTCTGTCCCAGCTGGCTCTTTACCTGGTGATTCGTGATCTGCCTCCTGAAAAGCTGCTGGTATTGCAAACCACTTTTTCCAAGGACGAATTTCTGTCCATAATTGGTACCTGGAAAATGAGCGGGGTACTGCAGCAGTTTAAACTCCACTTTTATCTGGATTTCCTGCACCCGGTCTGGTACAGCATCTTTCTGGCGTCATTAATGGCGATCTCCTTCAATCTCAATGGAATCGAAAAAAAATACAACAGCCTTCTGCTTATACCCTTTGTCGCCGGTATGCTGGACCTGTTGGAAAACAGCGTGCACCTTTTTCTGCTGGCCAATATCGGCGCCACCAGCGAGGCCAATATTTTTGTCTCAGCCCTGGCCGCCAACCTGAAATGGTTACTGGCCGGTACTGGAATTTTAATCGTGGCCGTGCTGGTCATAAAACGGGAAGTCTGGGGGTAATCCCACAGTAACGGGGAGGGGTTCATGATAATTGTAGATATTCCCGGTTATAAAAAACTGGAACTGTCCTTTCTGGTTATGGACTATAACGGTACCATGGCCTGTGACGGTCATCTCATAGCCGGGGTTGGAAAGAACCTGGAGGATCTGGCCGAGCATCTGGAAATTCACGTGTTGACGGCGGATACCTTTGGGCGGGCCCGGACGGAACTGGTCGGTATCCCGGCCGTATTGCGGGTACTCCCGGAAGGCCGCCAGGACCAGGGCAAGCTGGATTGCATCCGTCAACTCGGTCAAGCCGGGACCGTCGCTATCGGCAACGGACGGAACGATAAGCTCATGCTGGCCGGTGCCGGGCTGGGTATCGCTCTGATCCAGGAAGAGGGGGCTTGCGTGGAAACGGTCATGGCGGCGGACATGGTCTGCCGGGATATCCTGTCGGCCCTGACCCTGCTGACCAATCCCCGGCGGCTCATCGCGGGGCTCAGACGATAACAGCCGGACTTGCTGACCAGTGCCAAATTCCTCCATCAAATTTTGCCCGTTGACAATCCGGTTTCAGTTGAGATAAAAAGAAATTTATCCGGAAAACGGAACACGGTGCGAAACCGTGGCGGTCCCGCCGCTGTAACCCCGTTAACGACAGTCAGGAGAGAGCCACTGCGGCGTCCTTGAACACCGTGGGAAGGCCCGGGCCGTCGGGGAAGCCAGAAGACGATCCGGATAATCGGTTGACACGGAATCCGATGGTAAAGGGTTTCGGCAGGAATTATAACCTGCCGGAGCCCTTTTTTTTGCTCCGGCCCCGGCTCATGAGGCTGTGATTATCAATATCGGAAAAAGGAGTAATCCCATGGAAAAAATAAACCGGACCATACAAGCCATAGATTCCGTGAATCGGGACGTGATGGAACAGGCCCGCGAGCGCCTGGCCGAGCAGGCCAAGCCGGCTTACAGCCTGGGCATGCTGGAAGATGTTTCCGCCCGTCTGGCCGCCATTGCCGGTACTATTGACGTGCGGCTGAATCGGAAAGTGATCATTACCTGCGCCGGTGATCATGGGGTGGTGGCTGAAGGAGTCAGCCTGTTCCCCCGGGAGGTGACCGCCCAAATGGTGTTCAATTTCGTGACCGGCGGGGCTTCCATCAATGTACTGGCCCGCCACGCCGGGGCAGAGGTGTGGGTGGCCGATCTGGGGGTTGATTGTGAGTTTGCTCCCGACCTGCCGGTTTTTCATAAAAAAGTCGCTCCGGGAACCGCCTCCTTTGCCCGGGGGCCGGCCATGAGCCGGGCGCAGGCCATAGCCGCGGTTGAAGCCGGTATTGACATAGTAGAGGAACTGTGGCAGAAGCGGCCGGTGGACATGCTGGGTACCGGTGACATGGGCATCGGCAATACCACCCCTTCGACCGCGATTATCGCGGCCTTTTCCGGTATCGCCGTGGAAAAGCTCACCGGCCGGGGAACCGGTATTGATGAAGCGGGCTGGCGGCGCAAGGTGGACGTTATCAAGCGGGGGCTTGACCTCAACCGTCCGGATCCCGATGATCCGCTGGATGTTCTGGCCAAGGTGGGGGGATTTGAGATCGGCGGCCTGGCCGGACTGGTGCTGGGCGCGGCCGCCCACAAGATACCGGTGGTGTGCGACGGTCTCATCTCCACGGCCGGGGCGCTGATTGCCTGTAAAATGGCGCCGCAGGCGAAACAGTATCTGTTTGCCGGCCATCGTTCCGTGGAAACGGGCCATCGGTTCATGCATGAACAGCTGGGACTGGAGCCGCTGCTGGACCTGAACCTGCGGCTGGGGGAAGGCACCGGAGCGGCCCTGGCCATGGAATTGCTGGATGCCTCCACCCGGGTGCTGGCCGATATCAGAACCTTCGCGGAGGTCAATATAGAAAATGTCCAGCAAACCGATTAACCGCTCCCTGATCCGGATATTTCATGAAATATCCGGCTTGTAAAGGGGCCAGTCGCCCATAAAAATTATTTCCACCGGAACAGCTGAAATTTTATTTTGGACAATAAGCCTTAGAATTAGGATAATATGATAATAAGGCGGTCGCTGCCAATAACGACAGCATGTCGGGGTTGGCCCGTCCGTGTCTTGAAAATGAGTCGCTTGCAGCAATCTCGGGGATAAAGGAGGAATGTTATGGATCAGCCGGTAGTGGTGACCCGCGAAAAGGAATTGGCCATCCTGACTCTGAATCGTCCGGAGAGGCGTAACGCCATCAATGAGGCCTTGTTGAAGGCGCTTTATGACGGGATTGAACAGGTTACCAATGACGACGGCATCAAGGTGGCCATTATCACCGGCAATGGCAAGGCTTTCTGCTCCGGGCTGGACCTGGATTGTCTGGCCACGGACAATTTGATGAATCCCCGGGGAGACGGTCTCGATATGGTGGATCTGATGGCGGCCTGTCCCAAACCGGTTATCGGCGCCGTCAACGGCTATGCCATTACCGGTGGTTTTGAGCTGGCTTTAAATTGTGATTTTTTGATCGCTTCTGAAGAGGCTGCTTTTGCCGACACTCATGCCAGGGTTGGCATCCGGCCGGGCTGGGGCATGACCCAGTTGTTGCAACAGGCGGTGGGGCAGCGACTGGCCAAGCAGTTTTCCCTGACCTGTCAGTTCATATCCGCGGAAAAGGCCCTGGCCTGCGGCCTGGTCAATGAAGTGGTCAAGCCGGAAAAGCTGCTGCCCCGGGCCAGGGAAATAGCCGACATGATCTGCCAGGTTAATTTTGATATGGCCCTGACCGTCAAAAAGTTGATTGAAGATCGCAACCGGGTGACCCTGGCCGAAGCCCTGGCCCGGGAGCGCAAACCGTTGAAGGAGATGATCAAAGGCTTGACCTGAGCGGCGAACTGTTTTGCTTATAAACAACCTTGACATTTATGGGAAGGTGTTTAGAATATAATTTTATTTTGAGTATATGCTCACAAAAGAGGCCTATGTCCAGACCCAAGAAAAAAAGGAATATTGTCTGTGATCCGGATGTTTCGTATTTCAAGCCCCGGGGTGTGCCCATGCGCGTACTTAAAGAGGTGGGTTTGACGGTGGACGAATATGAATCCATCCGGCTGGCCGATTTACTGGGCCTGACGCACGAAGAAGCAGGTCTTCGCATGGGTGTTTCCCGGGCGACTTTCGGCAGAATTGTGCAGAACGCCCGCCGCTCCATCGCCAAAGCACTGGTTAACGGCATGGCTATCAGAATCGAAGGTGGCGACTACAAGGCTGTCGCGGATGGTGTTATGGTGCGAGACTGTGCCGTATGCGGTCGTCAATGGGAAGCCCGCCCTGAAACAGAACAGTTTGATGCCTGCCCAAGATGCGATCGCGAAGCATCGCGGCAGGAATAAATGTCTTATATATAAATTCAGGAAGGATGGCAAAGATGGCAAAAGAACAGCAGGGAGTTCCGCTGTGCGGAACAAAACAAGGAGAGACTCAGACTGATGATCCGGCTGAAAAGGCAAAAGAGTCATTAAGTCGCATTAAGCACAAATTTGTCGTCATGAGCGGCAAGGGCGGTGTCGGCAAGACCAGCACCTCTGTTAACCTGGCCCTGGCGCTGGCCAAAAAGGGATACAAGGTAGGGCTGATGGATGTTGACATCCATGGTCCGGACGTTCCGCGCATGCTGGGGTTGAGCGCCATGCCGGGCGTAACCCCGGACAGAAAGATGATTCCGGTTAAATATTCGGATAACCTGGGTATTATTTCCATTGAATCGCTCAGCCAGAGCAAAGATGACGCCATTATCTGGCGGGGACCCATTAAGCATTCGGTGATACAGCAGTTTCTCGGGGATGTGGCCTGGGATGATCTGGATTTTCTGATCATTGACTCCCCTCCCGGAACCGGTGACGAACCTTTGACCGTGGCCCAGCTTATTTCCGGCGCCCGGGCGGTCATTGTCACCACCCCCCAGGAAGTGGCCCTGGCTGACGTGCGCAAGTCGATAAATTTCTGCCATACCGTGAAAATTGAACCGTTCGGCCTGATTGAGAACATGAGCGGCTTTGCCTGTCCCCATTGCGGCGAGGTGGTGGATTTATTCGGCGCCGGCGGCGGCCAGAAAACCGCCGAAGCCATGGGGCTGAATTTTCTGGGAAAAATCCCTTTTGATGTCAATCTGGTGGCCTGCGGGGATTCCGGTCAATCCTTCTCGGAGCAATACCCGGATTCGCCGGTGACCGCGGCCTTTTTATCGGTAGCCGATGAAATGGCCAAGCTGGTTGAAAAATAAGGACGGTGCCGCCATGTCCCGGCGTCGCCAATCTCTGTTCCAGAAAACATCACCGCCGGCCGGGATTATTTCCCGTCCGGCGGCTTTTTTTGTTGGCCGGTCAATATCATTTACACGAGCATTTCGGTAGAGGCCACCGGATGCCGCTTGAGGTATTCCAGCCGATTGAGGCCGTTGATAAAAGCCTTGGCGCTGGCGGTGATAATGTCGGGATCAGCGCCCCGGCCCAGTGCCACCAGGCCTTCTTCCTTCAGCCTCACCGTCACTTCGCCCTGGGCGTCGGTGCCGCCGGAAATGGCGGTAATGGTGAAGCGCAGCAGTTCCGAGGCGGTTTTGGTCAGTTCGGCGATGGTCATGTAGACGGCGTCAATGGGGCCGTTGCCGTAACTGGCTCCCTTGACGGATCGTCCATTGATGGTCATCTGCACGCTGGCCATGGGAAAGACGGTGGTCCCGCTGGTAATATGAAGATATTCCAGGCTGAAGACGTCCATTGTCTGCATCAGGTTTTCGGAAACCAGAATTTCCAGATCCTCGTCGACGATATTTTTTTTCTTGTCGCACAGATCCTTGAATTTTTCGAAAACCAGGTCCAGCTCCGTCTTGGAGAGATTGTATCCGATTTCTTTGAGCCGGTCATACAGGGCTTTTCTGCCGGAGTGTTTGCCCAGGATCAGGGAACTGCTGGCAACACCGACCATTTCAGGTTTCATGATTTCATAGGTCATGGGATTTTTCAGCATGCCATCCTGATGGATGCCGGCTTCATGGGAAAAGGCGTTAGCCCCGACAATGGCTTTGTTGGGCTGCACGATCATACCGGTCAGCATGCTGACCAGTTTGCTGGTCGGATAAATTTTGTCGGCCTGGATGTCGGTCTCCAGAGGGATGCGGTTGGACCTGGTTTTCAGGGCCATGACCACTTCTTCCAGGGAGGTGTTCCCGGCCCGCTCGCCGATGCCGTTTATGGTGACTTCGGCCTGCCGGGCTCCGGCGCCCAGGGCCGCCAGCGTGTTGGCCGTGGCCAGGCCCAGATCGTTGTGGCAGTGCACGCTGATAATGGCCTTCTCTATATTGCTGGTATTGTCTTTAACGTGGCTGATCAAACCGGCGAACTCATCCGGCAGGGCGTAGCCGACCGTGTCGGGGATGTTGATGGTGCTGGCACCGGCCTCGATGACGGCTTCGAAAATTTTACAGAGAAAGTCGCGGTCGCTGCGGGAGGCGTCTTCGGCGGAGAACTCCACGTTGTCCGTGAAAGATTTGGCGTATTTGACGCCGGCCACGGCGCTTTCAATAACTTTTTCCCGCGGCATGTTCAGTTTGTGTTCCATGTGTATATCCGAGGTGGCGATAAAGACATGTAACCGGGGCTTTTTCGCGTTGGATACCGCCGCCCAGGCCTTATCAATATCGTCCTTATTGGTCCGGGCCAGGCCGGCCACCTCGGTGCGGGTCATTTTAGCGGCGATCTGGGATACCGCTTCCAGGTCTCCCTTGGAAGCGGCCGGGAATCCGGCCTCGATAACGTTCACGCCCAGTTCTTCCAGGCGGGAGGCAATTCGAAGTTTTTCCGCGACATTCATGCTGGCACCGGGAGACTGCTCCCCGTCCCGCAAGGTGGTATCAAAGATAACAACTTTATCCGCCATGGTCTTACTCCGTATCAGTCAGTCGGGTTTTCTTGCTGGTTAATTCTTTGGTCAGTTTGTAATGACAACTGTCCGCCAGCGCCTGCCAGCTGGCTTCAATGATGTCCTCGGAAACGCCGATGGTGCCCCAGATTTCCTCTTCATCCCGGGAGTCTATCAGAACCCTGACCTTGGCCGAGGTGCCCTCGCTGCCATCCAGCACGCGGACCTTGAAGTCCACCAGGTGCATGGCTTCCAGGCCGAGGGAGTCGGGATAAAATTCAGCAATGGCCTTGCGCATGGCGTTGTCAAGGGCGCTGACCGGTCCCAGCCCCTGGGCGGCGGTGATGGCTTCCCGGCCGTTCACCCCGATATTGATGATAGCCTGGGCGGAACAGGGCCTGTCCTTGTTCTTTTCAATGATAACCCGGAATGACTTTAACTCGAACATGGGCTTGAATTGGCCGGCCATTTTTTCCATGAGGATTTTAAAAGATCCGTCAGCCGCTTCGAATTGGTAGCCTTCTTGTTCCAGTCGCTTGATTTCAGACACGATCCGGCCGCTGTCAAAATTTTCCGGATTGGTATCCAGGCCGAGTTCTTTGGCTTTGTAAGCGATATTGCTTCTACCGGATAAATCTGAAACCACAACCCGGCGGCTGCTGCCAACCAACTCGGGATCGATATGTTCATAGGCTCGGGGATTCTTGGTGATGGCGCTGACATGAATGCCTCCCTTGTGGCAGAAAGCACTGCGACCGACAAAAGGCCGGCTTTTAACGGGAGTGATGTTGGCGGTTTCACTGACGAATCGGGATAGACCTTTGAGTTTCTGCAGATTCTCGGGCGTTACGCAGGCATGTCCCATTTTCAGGCACAGGATGGGAATAATGGCGATCAGGTCGGCATTGCCGCATCTTTCTCCGTAGCCGTTGATGGTGCCCTGGACAATATCCGCCCCGGCGCGCACCCCGATCAGGGTATTGGCTATGGCCAGTCCACAGTCATTGTGGGTGTGAATGCCGATTTTAACGGCGGTGTCGCCGTTTTCGTCCGGAAAGGCCGTTGCCAGGCGATTACGCATATCGACGGTGGCGGCTTCGATATCCGGCCCCAGAGAGCCGCCGTTGGTATCGCACAGGACAACCGCGTCAGCTCCCGCCTCGGCGGCGGCCAGGACGGCCTGGATCGCGTATTCCCGGTTATGGGCGTAACCGTCAAAAAAATGTTCGGCGTCGAAAAAGACTTCCCGGCCGTGGGATTTCAAAAAAGACACGGTGTCGCGGATCATCTCCAGGTTGTCTTCCAGGGAATTGTTCATCAGTTCGGTGACATGCAGATCCCAGGTTTTTCCCACGATGGCCACGGCCGGTGCCTGAGATTCGATCAGGCGCAGGATATTGACGTCTTCGTCCGCTGACAGGCCGCTTTTACGGGTAGCACCAAAAGCCGTCAGCCGGGCGTGCTTGAAATCAATTTCCCGGGCCAGCTCAAAGAAGCGGATATCCCGGGGATTGGAACCGGGCCAGCCGCCTTCGATATAATGCACCCCAAAATCATCCAGTTTACGGGCGATTCGGATCTTGTCGTCGGCCGTGAAGTTAATGTCTTCACCCTGGGTACCGTCTCTGAGGGTGGTGTCGTATATGACAATTTGTCTCATAATTATTTTTCTTTACTGGTCACCGGTGTTCCTGAAGTCCGGGAAGCCGAAACTGTCGGCGTCGCTTTCCCGGGCTTCGGAACACTGGTTGGCTGGTTTCCGGAGCGGCTATTTTTTCCGGTTTTCAGGCCGCAGGGCGCGGACGGCCGCGCCGGCTTTCCACATCTCCGAGTTTTTGATGGCATCCAGCTCCTTGGTCAGCTTGACCTTGTAGTCGGGGGCGCTGTTTATTTCCAGGACCCGCTTGGTTTCGGCGCCGGATTTAACCTTTTCATAAAGATCGTCAAAGACCGGTGCCACCGCGTCCCTGAACTTAGGTGACCAGTCCAGGGCGCCCCGCTGGGCGGTGGCGCTGCAATTGGCGAACATCCAGTCCATGCCGTTTTCAGCCACCAGCCGGATCAGGCTCTGGGTCAGCTCTTCCACGGTTTCGTTGAAAGCTTCACTGGGTGAATGGCCGTGTTTCCTGAGAACGTTGTACTGGGCTTCCATGGTGCCGGCCAGGCAGCCCATCAGGACACCGCGCTCGCCGGTCAGGTCGCTGAATACCTCATGTTCAAAAGTGGTCGGGAAAAGGTAGCCCGAGCCGATGGCGATGCCCAGGGCCAGGGTTCTTTCCTCGGCCCGGCCGGTAAAGTCCTGGTGCACGGCGTAGCTGGAATTGATGCCGCTGCCGTCCAGGAAGTTGCGGCGGACGTTGGTTCCGGAACCCTTGGGGGCCACCAGGATGACGTCAACATTATCCGGGGGAATGACGCCGGTCTGGTCTTTGTAGACTATGGAAAATCCGTGCGAGAAATAGAGGGCGTCCCCCTCGTTCAGGCAGGGCTTGATCTTGGGCCAGGCCGCCACCTGGCCGGCGTCGGACAGGAGCATCTTGATGATGGTGCCCTTCTGGGCGGCTTCTTCTATGGGAAAGAGGGTCTCGCCCGGCACAAATCCGTCGGAAACGGCCTTGTCCCAGTATTCGTCGCCTTCCATCTGGCCGATAATGACCTCAAAGCCATTGTCCTTAAGGTTCAGCGCCTGGGCTGGTCCCTGCACACCATAGCCGAGGACAACGATGGTCTCTTTTTCCAGGATATTCCGGGCCTGGTCCATGGTGAATTCGTCGGATGTGACCACATTCTCTTTGGTTCCACCAAAATCAATCTGTGTCATGAATGTTCTCCTTGTCTTTTAAATTGATCAAAATAATCCGGTTGCCGGTGCCAAACCGTTTGATTCTTCTCTTCCCGGGCTAATTCGAGGCCGCGTCGCGCTGGAGCGCGATGGTGCCGGTCCGGGCGATCTCCTTGATCCCGATGGGTGTCAGCATGGTAATAATAGCCCGCAGTTTGTCCTCGCTGCCGGTTACTTCAATGCTGAAATTATCAGGACCCACGTCAACCACCTTACCCCTGAAAATATCGACGATCCGGAGAATTTCGGCTCGAAATTCCGGTTTGGCCCTGACCTTTATTAAAACCAGCTCCCGCTGGATGCAGGGGGTGGTGGTCAGATCCAGCACCTTGATGACATTGATGAGCTTGTTCAGTTGCTTTTTGATCTGCTCCACGATGGCGTCATCGCCGATCGTTACCATCGTCAGCCGGGAAGTGTGGCTGTCGGTGGTTTCGGCCACGCACAGGCTTTCGATATTGTAGCCCCGGCCGCTGAACAGCCCGGCAATTCTGGACAGGACTCCAGGCTGGTTATCCACGAAAATAGACAGTATATGTCGTTTGCCGTTCATCGCCAAATCCTTTGTCAGACTAAAATCATGTTGGTAATGGGTGAGCCGGCCGGCACCATGGGATAGACGTTCTCTTCCCGTTCCACCCGAAAATCCATGATAACCGGGCGGGGAGTGGCCAGGGCTTCCCGGATGACGCTTTCAACTTCGTCCGGTCGGGTAGCTCGCAAGCCGACCGCGCCGTAAGCCTCGGCCAGCTTGACGAAATCAGGCGCGGCTTCCATGTTGGTGCTGGCATATCTTTTATCATAAAACAATTCCTGCCACTGCCGGACCATACCCAGGTAGCCATTGTTGAGAATGGCTATTTTGACCGGCAGCTGATGGCTGACCGCGGTCATCATTTCCTGGATATTCATCTGGATACTGCCGTCCCCGGCGATATCGATGACTGTCGCCCCGGGATCGGCCACCTGGGCGCCGATGGCCGCGGGCAGGCCGAAACCCATGACGCCCAGTCCACCGGAAGTGATGAATTGTCCCGGCCGGGTAAAATGGTAGTACTGGGCCGCCCACATCTGGTTCTGGCCCACCTCGGTGGTGATAATGGCCTCGCCCCGGGTCAGTTCATACAGTTTTTCCACCACGTACTGCGGCTTGATGGTGTCCTGCTGATCATATGCCAGCGGCCTGGTTTCTTTCCACTCCTCTATCCGGTGTCTCCAGTCGTCTCTGGCTTGGGCCGTGGATTTTTCAATATCCTTATTCCCCTCGTGGAATAATTTCCGCATATGCTCCAGGGTGAGCCGGCAATCACCTACCACCGGAATGTCCACCGCCACGTTCTTGTGAATGGAAGTGGGGTCGATATCCACGTGGACAATGGTGGCGTTGGAAGCGAATTCATCGGTTTTACCGGTGACCCGGTCATCAAAGCGGACGCCCACGGCAATCAGCAGGTCGCATTCGGCCAGTGACAGATTGGCACGATAGGTGCCGTGCATGCCGGGCATGCCCAGCCAGAGGGGATCGGTGCCAGGGAAAGCCCCCAGCCCCATCAGCGTTGAGGTTACCGGAACCCCGGTGTCATGCGCGAAATCCGTCAGAGCCCGGGAAGCTCCGGACAGCAGAATGCCGCCGCCGGAGAAGATAACCGGTTGGCGGGCCGTTTTGATCAGCTTGATTACCTTCCGCAATTGCTTGATATTCGGCTCGTAAGTGGGGTTGTAGGATTTCAGCTTGATGGTTTCGGGCACGTTATAGGTGGTTTTGGCGTTGATGACGTCCTTGGGAATATCGATCAGCACCGGGCCGGGTCTACCGGAAGCAGCGATATAAAAGGCCTCCCGGATGGTGCGGCCCAGGTCTTCAACATTCTTGACCAGATAGTTATGTTTGGTGCAGGGTCGGGAAATCCCCACGATATCCACTTCCTGGAAGGCGTCGTTGCCTATCAGCGGGGTGGGTACCTGCCCGGTAAACACGACTACCGGTATGGAATCCAGGTAGGCCGAGGCGATGCCGGTGATGGTATTGGTGGCGCCGGGTCCGGAAGTCACCAGGCAGACACCGGTTTTGCCGGAGACCCTGGAATAGGCGTCGGCGGCGTGGACCGCGCCCTGTTCCTGGCGAACGAGAATATGATTGAAATTGGTATTCAACAGCTCGTTGTAAATATCCAGGACCGCGCCGCCGGGATATCCGAAGATGGTATCAACCTGCTCCTCTTGCAGCGCTTTCATCATGATCTGCGCGCCCGTGAGTTTCATTAATTTTTCCTTATTGATAAATTGGTGGTTCAGTTATTTGAAGATGGCCCCGGTATTGGCCGAGGACACCATTCTGGCATACCTGGCCATGTATCCTTTGGTGATTTTGGGTTCGGGACGCTGCCACTGGTCCAGCCGGCTCTGTATCTCCTTATCATCGACTTTCAGGGTGATGGTCTTTTCGGGAATATTAATGGCGATCTGATCGCCTTCCCGGACAACGGCAATGGGACCCTGTTCCATGGCTTCCGGAGAAATATGGCCGATGGCCGCTCCCTTGGTGCCTCCGGAAAACCGGCCGTCGGTGATCAGGGCGACCCGGGCGTCCAGTCCCATGCCGGCCAGAGCGGAGGTCGGCGTCAGCATTTCCCGCATGCCGGGTCCGCCGCGGGGGCCTTCATAACGGATTACGATAACGTCCCCGGGTTTTATCCGGCTGTCCATGATGGCCTGGCCGGCGTCTTCCTCGGAATCAAAAACACGGGCCGGCCCCTGGTGGACCATCATGTCCTCGTCCACCGCGGATTGCTTGACGACGCAGCCGTCCGGGGCCAGGTTGCCGAAGAGGACCGCCAGGCCGCCCACGGCATGGTGGGGAGACTCAATCGATCGGATAACCTTGTTGTCCGCGGCCGGGGCGGCGGTGATGTTCTCCCCGACTGTCCGTCCGGTAACCGTCAGACATTCTTCGTTGATCAGACCGGACCGGGACAACTCCTTGAGAATGGCGCTGATGCCGCCGGCCAGGTCAAGGTCTTCAATATGGTTGGGGCCGGCCGGGCTGAGGGCGCATAAATGAGGCGTTATCCGACTGATCTCATTGATCAGATCAAGATTAATGGGCCGGCCGGTTTCATTGGCCAAGGCGGTCAGATGCAGGACGGTGTTGGTGGAACACCCCAGGGCCATATCAACCGCCAGGGCGTTGCGAAAGGCTTTTTCCGTCAGAATTTTATCCGGGGTCAGGTTATTGTGCAGCAGCTCCATTATTTTCATTCCGGCCCGCTTGGCCAGGCGCAGGCGTTCGGCCATGACGGCCGGAATGGTCCCGTTGCCGGGTAATCCCAGGCCGATGGCCTCGGTCAGGCAGTTCATGGAATTGGCGGTAAACATACCGGAACAGGAGCCGCAGGTGGGGCAGGCCGCGTTTTCGACGGCCGCCAGTTCTTCTTCCGACATTTTACCGGAGCGAACCGCGCCGACCGCTTCAAAGACCGAAATCAGGTCCACCTTTTGATCTTTATTGACCGGATGATGACCGGCCAGCATGGGGCCGCCGCTGACAAATATGGTCGGCAGGTTCAGCCGGGCCGCAGCCATGAGCATGCCCGGCACTATTTTGTCACAGTTGGGAATCATCACCAGGGCGTCAAAAGCGTGGGCGGTAGCCATGATTTCCACGGAATCGGCTATCAATTCCCGGCTGCCCAGGGAGTATTTCATGCCGGTATGGTTCATGGCGATGCCGTCGCAGACCCCGATGGTGGAAAATTCAACCGGGGTGCCGCCGGCCATGTAGACACCGTCTTTAGCCGCCCGGCCGATTCTTTCCAGCTGGGCGTGCCCGGGAACAATTTCATTGGCTGAATTGGCGATGCCGATAATCGGACGATTGATCTCTTCATCAGTGTAGCCCATGGATTTAAAAAGTGCCCGGTGCGGCGCCCGGGCCGGGCCCTTTTTAAAATTGTCACTTTTCATGTCATCCCTCCATGCAAAAAAACCGTTACCAGTATGGCTGATAACGGTTTTTATATAAGGTGTTCAAAGGACTTAAGCCATTATCAGCCTTTTTGCCTGACGCAGCGCAGTACTTCCGCGACAGGGCTGGTAAGTCGTTCCGGCAGGCTGATAATAAACTGATCGTTTTTCATTTTTAATTCCGATAACAATATTAATAATAATATCAGATTTAATTACTATTCCTGGGATTCCCTGTCAAGGCTATTTTTGAGGCCGGTGGATTTTCTTTTGGTCGGGGATTGATTCGGCTGACAGGGTCGTCGGGATAAAAATCTTTCGCAAAAGATATCAGCCACCAGCTGGTGGCCCTGGCGGTTCCAGTGAGCGTCACCATTGATAAAGTATTTATCAATGAAGGTTTTGGGCGGAGTATCACTCATGGCTTCAAAAAAGACGGGGAAGTAATCGATGAACTCGACCTCATGGCGTCGGCACCAGTCTCGCCAGTAGGCGGAGTGGATGGAATCCCGGTCGCCGGCCCGCAACTGCGCCGGCCAGGGATATACGGCCACGGTTAATTTGATGCCGTGCCTGTCCAGCAGATTTTTCAGGCGGTTCATGTAGTTGCTCATCCGCCGCAGTCCGGGCTGTCCGACTTGCTGGTACAAATCCTGGTCGATGGTCCATTTCCCCGTATCCCAGTATGGTGGAAGAGCGTATGATTGTAATATGCCCATGAAGCGGGCCATGGAATCGACGGCCCCTTCTTTTCTGATCCGGTTGATAATGGCCTGTCTGGTCCGTTTGTCTTCGAAAAGTCTGCTCCGGACATGGTTCTTTTCGTCCAGGTAGTAGGATTCCGCTTCGTCTCTGACATCGGATATATCCAGAAAGACGACCATTTCATCAAAACGCAGGCCGGTCTGTTCAAGCAGGTATTTTGTTTTTCGCCAGTAGATAATGGGAGAATAGGAAACGACCGCGGCATTGAGTACCTCCACCTGGCAGGGAGCCAGTCTCCGGGCGGTCAGACCGGCAAAGGTGTCCTGGTATGCCAGGCCGATGCCTTCGGTAAAAGAGTCACCCATGAAAATCAGGCGATAAACAGCGGATGTCAGCGGTACCTGCCGGGGCGAACTGTCCTTGAATCCAAGGGAATTGGTATAGAGGGGGTATCGGCGGTCTCCCCAGGCGGCCGTCGGGACCACCTGGTTTTTGCAAAAATCATGGTGGTAAACCGGCGAGGAACGGCGATAGGTAAAGGCCGCGTCAAAAAGGGTCGGCCGGGTTTGGTCCCGCTGAAGTCTCTGGAAATAAACAAACGAAAAAACACCGGCGCAGATGATGGTAAAAATCAAGACAACCGCCAGGATGGTAGTCCGGGGATGTTTTTCAAACCGGTTGAGATGGTTGGCCTGGCGGTGTCTGTCAGTTTCAGTCATCACTGCCTGGCTCGGAACCGGATGCTTTTATTGATTCGGGACGTAAAGTGGCCTGGTGCCGGAATTCCTCCTGTGGCGCCGGCCGGCCGAAAAGGAATCCCTGGCCATAATCACAGCCGAGAGACTGCAGGTAGGCCAGCTGCTTTTCGGTTTCAACCCCCTCGGCCATGACCTTCTTGTCGGTTTCATGGCACATGGTAATGATGGCCCGGACCAGAGAAGCGCTGTATTGGTCGTCAAACATGGCATGAATAAAGGACTTGTCAATTTTGACGATATCGATGGGCAGCTGTTGCAGCAGGCTCAGGGAAGAATAGCCCGTGCCGAAATCGTCCAGCAGAATGGTGATGCCCAGGTCAGACAGTGATTGTAATATCTGCCGAACGTCCTCGATTCTTCTGGCGGCCACGCGTTCCGTGATTTCAATGCCGATCTGCGAGGGGTCAATGTTATATTCTTTGATAGTTCCCAGCAATTCATCCAACATGGTCGGATTACTCAATTCGTAAACACAGCAATTTATGGTGCCCTGGGGAATTTCCTGGTTGCTCTGTTTCCATCGCGAAATCTGCCGGCAGACGCTTTTTTCCACCCGCAGTCCCACCGATCGGATCTGGCCGGTGCGTTCCAGGAGGGGAATGAATTCCGACGGCGAGATATATCCCTGCCGGGGGTGTTTCCAGCGCAGCAGGGCTTCCATGCCGATGACCTCGAATGTCTGCAAGTCTACCTGGGGCTGGTAAAAAATGGTAAATTCATTTTTTTCCACTGCCTGGCGCAGATCCTGAGCCAGGGCGAACTGGGAAGAGAACTGGTCGCTGTGAGAACTGTAGCGATGCGGAGTTTTGCTGTAATATTCCTTGGCGTGATACATGGCCACATCGGCCTGTTTGAGCAGGGTGTCCTTGTCCTGGCTGTCATGTGGATAAAGAGAGAAGCCGACGCTGATTTCCTGGAAGATCCGGTTGTCATGGATTAAAAAAGGTTTTGCATTGACGTGGCGGAGGAGTTTTTCTCCCAGGGCCAGAGCGCCTGCCTCGGTTTCAATGCCTTCCCCCAGAATGACAAATTCGTCTCCACCGGTTCGGGCCACGGTGTCGCTTTCCCGGACGGATTCCTTCAGTCGGCGGGCCACCTCCTGGATCAATTCGTCCCCGGCGGAATGCCCCAGGGTATCATTGATCTCCTTGGTCCGGTTCATATCCACCACCAGTACTGCCAGCATGGTACTGTAGCGGTGGGCCCGGGCAATGGCCTTGTGAAATCGTTCATTCAATAAAGAGCGATTGGCCACGCCGGTCAGGGCGTCATAATAGGCCATGCGGTGGAGCTCATTTTCCATCTCTTTCTGGCGGGTAATGTCCCGGACGATTCCCCGGAATCCCATCCGGTTGCCCGCCTCGTCCTTGATCAGCGAGATGGACGCGTTGACCCACCGTTCAGATCCGTCTTTACAGATCAGTTTCCAGTCAAAACCGGCAGACGGCTCGCCGGTATGAAAGACATGGTTAAAGGTATGGTATACCAGTCGGGCGTTACTTTCGTCCATGTAGTCTCGGTTGTTTTTGCCAAGCAGTTCCTTTTCCGGGTATCCCAGCAGGTTGCACATTTGCTGGTTCATGAAGGTAAAGTTGCCCTGGTAGTCAACTTCATAATAGGCGTCCTGAATTTCTTCCAGGATCAGGCGGTAACGTTCTTCGCTCGCGCTCAAAGTTTTTTCCGCCTGTCGGTAGCGCCAGGCCTCTTTTTTGAGCTCGCTGATCTGGCGATGAAGTTCTTCGTTGTCGGGTTCCTGGAGGCTCATGCAATCTGTCCGCCTTGGTCAAAACAGCAGCGAAAGTTTGTCGGGCTTAAGGTCCGTATAGTTAGTTTCCATCCATAAATGGCCTTTTTCCGCAATCTCGGCGTCAAACTGCGGGGTTGCTTGTGCGGCGTACGTCCAGTACGCCTCCGCGCAACCCCTTGTTTTCCTTGACCTTGCGAAAAAATTCTCATTTCTGGATTGGAAACACCAGATTGTGCCATCCATGTGAAGTGGATGGACATTAGTTATCTAAATTTTTTACTATTATTGCTTAAAAAGGGGATAAAGTCAATTGTAAACTATTCAGCCCGGATCACTATTATCCAAAAACGAATTTGTGGTTTCATGAAATATCCGGGTCAGGCGAAAATCCCTGTGAGCTGATGCTTCAGGCAAGAATTCGTCCGGTTTCGGCAAAGGTATTCATAACCAGCCAGGACTTGACGTCAAAGCAGGTATCCGGATGGGCTTTTAATCGGCGGGCCTGGGATTGGGACAACATGACTACCTCGATGTCTTCCGAATCATTGGTGTGCCGGGAAGTCGGACTCCCGGCGCAGTCAACATAGACCAGGGCCAGGGATTCGTCGGTCAGGCCGGAGGAGGAGTAAATAATCGGGCTGAGTTGATTAAGGCGGACGATCGTCAAACCGGTTTCTTCGTGAAGTTCCCTGGTGGCGGTGGCTTCAATGGTTTCCTCGTTATCCACCAGCCCGGCCGGAAAGCCGTACTGCACCCGGCCCAGGGGAACCCGGAATTCCCGGATCATGACCAACTTATCTTCCTCGACGTGATATGGCACGACGACCACGGCATCAGGAGTATTTTTGTGTTTAAGGGCGGCCGGGTCGGGTTTCCGGGAGGCAAAAATCCAGCCCCGCTCTTTTTCAGACTTATCCAGATATCTGGCCGAAAAAAGATTAATATGGGTAAAATCGGTTTCTCGCCGGATATCTAAAATTCGCATGCCGGACCTCCTTGCTGGACCTTTTTGACTGCTGGCTGTTTTTCAGGTTTTATCTGAAGGTTCTCTTTTAAACTATACTATGATAAACAGCGGTGATGGAACAAACAAAAAAAGCCGGACAGCCCGGTATTATTCTTTGTGACAGGAGTGGTTATGGATTGTTTTTTTAAACCTGCCGGAGTTGCCATTGTGGGGGCTTCCGCCACCATTGGTCGGGGTGGGTACAACATTGTCAGTAATGTCAAAAACAGTTTTCAGGGAGAGATATATCCGGTTAATCCCCGGTATGATGAAATTCTGGGTTTAACCTGTTATCCTTCGATCTCCGATATCCCGGGCTCCGTGGATATGGCCATTATTTTCGTGCCGGCCGCCGGGATACCCGATATTATCGTTCAATGCGCTCACAAGGGCGTCCGGGGAGTCATCATTCAGTCCGCCGGTTTCGCGGAGACGGGCCAGGCGGGCCGGGATTTGCAGGAACAGGTTTTGAAGCGGGCTCGTCAAAACAACATCCGGATTTGGGGACCCAATTGTGTCGGCCTGGTGGACATCGCCGGTCGTCAGTTCTTTTCATTTATTTCTCCGGATATTTTAAAAGATAATGTCATCACCGGTGGCGTTTCCATGATTGTCCAGAGCGGCATGCTTTCCGGGGGATTTTTAATGGATATGATGACCGCTGACCGGATGGGCTTTGCCAGGGTCTGTTCCATCGGCAATAAAATGGATGTTAATGAATGTGACCTGCTGGCCTGGCTGCTGGATGATCCGGCCACCAGAGTGGTCGGTTGCTATCTGGAGGAACTGGTCAACGGCCGCCTCTTCATTGATCTCTGCCAACAGTCAGACAAGCCCGTGGTTGTGATCAAGGGCGGCCGGAGCGAGCACGGGGCCAGGGCGGCCTTGAGCCACACCGCCAGTATGGCGGCGGATCGCAAGGTCATCAGCGGCATCCTGGCCCAGGCCGGTGTTATCGAAGCTGACGATTTCAAACAGATGGCCGATATCTGCAACACCTTGTCACTGGTACCCCGGTATCCGGCCGAAGGTGTAGGGCGGGTGGCGGTGCTGACATACAGCGGTGGGGCCGGGATCCTGTCCACGGATCTGATGGAGGGTCAACTTTTACGGCCGGCCGAACTGCAACCGGAAACACTGGGAAAAATCCGGACGGTCTTTCCGGACTGGATGCCGGTGGGTCATCCGGTGGATTTCTGGCCGGCCGTGGAAAAGAGCGGGCCGGTCAAGACTTATCTGACCTGCCTTTCGGCTGTGCTGGAAGATCCCGGCGTTGATATGGTCTTGCTGCATATTTTCCTCGGGGGGCAGATGGATCCGGATATCTCCCCTCTGGCCGATCTGGCGGCGCGGGCCGGTAAACCTCTGTTCTGCTGGGTTATCGGCCATGACGGCGCGCGCCGGCATTTCGCGGAATCATTGCAGAAACTCGGTATCCCGGTTTTTCGCGAACTGCTTCGGGCCATCACCTGCATGGACGCCCTGGTTCGCGACCGGTCCTCTCAAAGAGGCTCCCGCCGTTTCGCCGAAGTCAGGAAAGACAGTATCCCGGCCGCGCTCCGGCTTCTGCCCGCCGAGCCCGGCCGGCGCGTGCTGGATGAACACGATTCCAAGCGCTTTCTGGAGTGTGCCGGTATGCCGGTGGTGACCGAAGCGCTGGCCGAAACTCCGGAGGAGGCGGTAACGCAAGCGCGAACCATGGGGTTCCCGGTGGTTTTAAAAGGCCTGCTGCCGGGGGAGGTTCACAAGACCGAGGCCGGTCTGGTGCGCTTGAATCTGGCCGGGGCGGAAGTAGTGCGGGAGGAGGCGCAATCTTTGCTGCTGGCCATGGAGGGGCAGGGGCGAATGCTGGTCCAGAAACAGGTCGCCGGCCGGATCGAGTTGATAGCTGGACTGGTGCGGGACGTCGCTTATGGGCCCTGCGTGATGATTGGAATGGGCGGCGTGCTGGCTGAAATCCTGGACGACTCGGTTTTTGCCCTGGCCCCGTTGTCGGTTGAGGAGGCCCTGGCGCTGCTTGACCGGCTGCGCTCACAAAAAGTGTTAAACGGGTTCCGGGACGCGCCCCCGGTTGACAGGCGCGCCCTGGCGGATATCCTGGTGACCCTTGGGGAACTGGCCCGGGACGGGCGGCGTCTCCAGGAGGTGGACATTAACCCCCTGGTCATCTCCGGCGGCAGGCCGGTGGTGGTGGACGCCGCCGTTATCATGGAGTAGCAGCGTGATTTTCAATTTTAGGGAGTCTGCGGCCTCGGGTCATGCCGGGCAATTATATTTTCCTGAAATATCCGAAGTCGCTCCCGCGGACTGGCGCACATTGCCCTTGACTTGCGCGGTTGAGTTGATAATATTTTTTTTTATCCGTCAACCGTCTGACGTCTTACAACGTCTAATTAATTAAATGGTAAAGGAGAGAGATTATGGCGTATGACAATCTGGATATTCAAATCGAAAATTACGTGGCCACGGTAACCATTAATCATCCGCCGGTTAATTCCGTTAATCTGGCGACCATCCAGGACATTGAAAAAGCTTTTGATGAACTGGCCGAAAACAAGGATGTCAGGGTTGTCATTCTGACCGGTAGCGGTGAGAAGGCCTTTTCAGCGGGATTTGACGTCAGTGACGCGGCCAATGCCGCCAAGGCCGGAGAAGAAGGTCAACGGGTCTGGACTAAAATTTTTCGCTATACCAAGCCGGTTATCGCCGCTGTTAACGGTTTCGCCTTTGGAGGCGGCTGTGAGCTGGCCATGGCCTGTCATTTCCGGTTGATGTCGGACGCGCCCAAGGCCAAGATCGGTTTGACCGAATTAAACCTGGGTATCCTCCCGGGCTGGGGCGGCACCCAGCGCCTGACTGTTCTGGTAGGTCGAACCAAGGCTTTGGAACTGATTCTTTTCAGCAAGCGCCTTACGGCCGAGGAAGCCTTTCAGATTGGCCTGGTAGAAAAAGTCTGCGCGCCGGATAAGCTGATGGCAGAAACCCGCGAAATGGCCGAGCAGCTGGTTAATCGTCCTCCGCTGGGCGTGGCCAATGTTTTGAAGGCCGTGGCAACCGGTCTTGACTGGGGATATGACGCCGGACTCAAGGCCGAGCTCGAAGGCAGCAAAATCGTTTCCTCTTCCCAGGACGCCGTGGAAGGCTTTACCGCCTTTTTTGAAAAACGTGATCCCGCTTTCAAGGGGGAATAAATATTCTGGTGATAGAACAGTTGCTGTTCTTTAAACCGGTTTAATCCGCCTGCTGGTGGTTTAAGCCGGTTTTTTTATGAAAAGCAGGAGCGGGCGGATCGTTAATCAAAGCAGCCTGGCTCTGGTCCTTGTTCAGCTTGTGATGACCGTCCAGCCTATATAGGCGGCGTAGATCAGCAACAGTACTATGCCTTCTTTTTTCCCCAGTTTTCTGTGAGTATAGAGCATGGTAAACAGAATCAGAACGGTCGCGATCAGGATAAAAACTGATTCCAGCAGATCCCCGGTACCGACGGGAATGAAATCCCGGGAAGTCAGACCGAGCATGATCAGCCAGGGCAGGCCCAGGCCGATGAGAATATCGAAAATATTGGAACCAACAGCGTTGGCCACGGCCATGTCGCCGTGGCCGCGCCGGGCGACGATAATGGAGGAGATCAGGTCCGGGGCTGAGGTGCCGCAAGCCAGAATGGTCAGGGCGATGATGACCGGCGGCATGTGAATGGCCTGGGCGAAAATGATGGCGTGGTCCACCAGCAGCTTGCTCAGGCCAATGATGATGAGGATTGAAACCGAGAAGGCCCGCAGGTAATTTCGCGAGGCGTCGCCGGTCACCAGGGTCAGGCCTTGTTTGAGCCGGTCGTCGGCCCGGCGGAAGATATTGCGGGAGGCGGGATGGCGGGATGGCGCCATCAGCTTGGCTTCTTCGGATCGTTCCTGGAATTTATCTCCCGGCAGAAAGTAAAGCGCCGCCAGGTACAGGCCGTAAAGTCCCATCAACAGCACCGGTTCATGACCGGTTATTTGTCCGTCCAGGAAAACGTAAAGCAAGGCCAGAATACTGGCCAGGTAAAAAGCGGTATCCCTGATAATGGCGCTGATGGTTATGGCGGTGGTTCTGATAACGGCGCATAAGCCGGTTATAACAAGGATGTTGAATACCGCTGAGCCGACAATGGTGCCGATGCCGATATCACTGTGCTCTCCGCCATGAGTGAACAGGGCGAACAGAGCGATGGACAGCTCCGGTGCCGAAGAACCGGCCGCCATGAGAGTGGCGCCGGCCACGCTGGGCGATAATCTTAATTTTTCCGATATTTCATCAAGGCTGGGGATGAAGAAATAATTGGAGATAATAATCAGCAGGTAAACAGCAATTATGATTATTATTAAACTCGTCAGAGCGGCCATGATGATGATTGAATTCCGTAAATTCGGTTTATAACCGAGCCGGTATATTGACTATTGCGAATATCTTAATTTATTATGTAAGATATTTAAAAACATGTAAAGATATTTTCAGATGAGCTGATCCTGGCCTTTTCACGAAG
>JBKHHL010000028.1:0-22240 GCA_046539175.1 Desulfosudaceae bacterium | reverse complement strand
TCAAATAGTTCTGGATTCCGGCCTTCGCCGGAATGACAAGGTAGGGACTTTTTACTTTGCCGTCCCAAAAATGACTTTTTACGAGACCATCAATCTTGCCGGACTTCATCCATAATTTATTTAACGGGCCATCAATAATATAACCTTAAGGGGCATAAGACTGGCCGTAATCCGGGGCCGGTTCGACTGATCAAAAAAGTTTCAACTTAACCGCCTCGCTGTATAGCTGCGGCCGGATATAGGGAATTCTGATGAAAGCGATAATAATTGAGCAAGACAACCTCATCCGGCAACTCCTGCCGGCTTATGATTGCGAATTTCTTGTTGCCGAAAACAGCCGGCAGGCCCGGTCTTTGTTGGAAAAAGAAGCGGTTTCTCTGGTTGTCTGTGATGCTTCGTCGGCTGAGCAGGATCTGCTGGCCTGGATAAAACAAAGTCGTGATAACGTCTTTAAGGAATATGTTTTTATCCTGATAGTAATTGATTTTCTCAACCAGGCTGAACTTTTATCACGGCTGGTCCAAGCGGGGGCAGATGATTTTCTGGGCGTACCCGTCCGGCCGGAGGAGATGCGACAAAAACTGCGACTGGCGGAACGTGTTGTGTCTTTGGAAAACTGCCGTCGCCAAACAGTTCCGGACAGAACCGACTGGCAATCAGATTCTCTGCTGAGGCGCCTGTTTCCGGGAATTCTTCACGAAATTAACAACCCGGTTGGTTTTGTCAGCAGCAACCTGTCAACTCTGCCGACATATTTTGACACTATTCTGGACCAATTTCGCAGATATGAAGAACTGGTCCTCCTGCTGGAAAAAGAACATAGTCTCCCAACCCCGGCACAGAAAGCCGTGGCGGACTGTCGGACCTTTTACGAAGATAACGATCTGTCCTTTCTCAAGACCGACATTGTTTCCCTGATATCAGAGAGCAGGGAAGGGATGGAACGGATAAGGAAACTGGTTCAGGATGTGGGGAAAATCGTTCAGGCTGATAATCCGGACGACAAAGGAAACATAGTCGATGTCGACTTAACCGAATGTCTGGACAGCGCCTTGAATGTTGTCTGGTATCAATTGAAATATAAGGCTGTTATTAAAAAATCCAGCCGGCCCCTGTCTCTGCCGTTGCCAGGCGGCTCTTCGTATAAACTTACCTATGCTTTTTTAATCATTCTGGAACATCTGGCCGGTTTAATCGAGTCGTCAGGAGAGATATCGATTGATACCAGCCTCCAGGCAGACCAGGCCCAGGTTCAGATAAGGGCGACCGGTTGCGGCACTCATGGTAAAAAGACTGATATCCCGGACCATCCCGGGGTGAACCTGGCCCGGAACTTTTTTCATAATTATAAGGGAACCCTTGAAGTCCTCCAGGAAGACGCCGGCAGTATCCTATTCATGATAAAGTTTCCTGTCAGCATCAGAAAAGAGTGAAGTGATTGATCGGGAGGAAAACGGGATGAAAAAAAACAATAAGCTGTTGACCGTGGCTGACGAAGCTAGCCCGGATATTGCATGGCGGCAATCGGACTTTTACGAAGCCATCAGAAATTATCAATAACCATTTGAAGCTTACCGGGTTAAATCAGCAACCGCAAGGCAAAGGAGGGGGGTATGTCAAAAAAATCAGCAAAAAGCCTGTTGTCGGGACTGACTATCGTGACGCTGTTGACGGTGATGTCGCCGGCAACGGCGGCAGTGTCTCCGCCTGCTGCTGACGGTGATTACGGCGCGGCGGAAGCCCGCCAGATAGTCAAACAGCCGGAACGATGGATAACGGCTGATCACGGAAAATTCGAAAAGTTACAAAAAGACTTTAAATCCGGCCCGGAAGTCACCCAGGCCTGTCTTTCCTGCCACAATGAAGCCGGGCGTCAGATTCGACAAACTATTCACTGGACCTGGATCTGCCCGGCGGATCCGACCGAACGCATGGGCAAGGGCGGCCTCACCCTGAACAATTTCTGAATCAACATCAAAAGCAACGAGGCTCGTTGCACCTCTTGTCATGCCGGTTACGGCTGGAAAGATGACAATTTTGATTTTACCAAAGAAAAGAATATTGACTGCCTGGTCTGCCATGAACAAAGCGGCACTTATAAAAAATTTCCGGCCGGCGCCGGCCATCCCGTAAGCGAACCCACTATGTTCGCCGGAAAAAAATTTACTCCGCCGGACTGGAACGTGGCGGCTCAATCGGTCGAGCGTCCTTCCCGGAAAAACTGCGGTTCCTGCCATTTTTACGGCGGGGGTGGTGACGGCGTCAAGCACGGCGATCTGGATTCGTCCCTGCATGAGCCTTCCCGGGATCTGGATATCCACATGTCGGCTGAAGGAGCCGATTTTGACTGTGTTCGCTGCCATACCACCCAGGCCCATTTTATCGCCGGGCGCTGTTATAAAACTCCAGCCTTTACGGAGCGCAAAAGCCTTATCGACGACGATCAGGTGCAGCGCATCGCCTGTGTTTCCTGCCACACGAAAACCCCCCATGAACCCGGGGACAAGATGAACGACCACACCGACAAGGTGGCTTGTCAGAGCTGTCATATCCCGGAATTCGCCCGTGAGAATCCCACCAAAATGTGGTGGGACTGGTCCAAGGCCGGTCGTCTCAATGAAGACGGCAGTCCGGTGGTAAAAAAAGGAGACCTGGGCAAAGATGTTTATCACGGGAAAAAAGGTGAATTCCGCTGGGAAAAAAACGTGGTGCCCGAATATTTCTGGTTTGACGGTTCCCTGGAATACCTTCTGTTGACCGATACCATTGATCCCTCCCAGGAGCCGGTTCAACTGAACCGGGTACAGGGGGATAAAGATGATCCGCAATCTCTGATCTATCCCTTTAAGGTTCACCGGGGCATGATGCCGTATGACACGGAAAATAAGACCATGCTGTCTCCCAAACTTTTTGGCAAAACACAAGACGCCTACTGGAAGAAGTATGACTGGGACAAGGCCCTGGAAGCCGGCATGGCGGCCCACGACCTTGATTTCAGCGGTAATTTTGATTTTATTGAGACCAGCTACTATTTTCAGATTACTCACATGGTCGCTCCCGCTGAAAATTCATTGGAATGTAACCAATGCCATTCCCGCCAGGGAAGACTGGCAGCCCTGTCCGGCTTTTACATGCCCGGGCGGGATTATAACCGCCTGCTGGATATTATCGGCTGGATGGTGGTCTTCGGTTCTCTGGCCGGAGTAATCGTACATGGTTTTTTACGACGGTTCCTGGGCGGCTCCAACCATTAAAAAAAGGAAGGAGAGAGTGACATGATCAAGGATAACAAAATATATCTATATACCCGTTTCGAGCGTTTCTGGCATTGGGCCCAGACGCTGTTGATTCTTATTCTGATTGCCACCGGGCTGGAGATACACGGCCTCTATGAGTGGCTGGGCTTTGAAAGAGCCGTTGAGGTGCATAATATCAGCGCCTGGACCTGGCTGGGCTTATACGTGTTTATTCTGTTCTGGATGGCCACCACCGGAGAATGGAAGCAGTATGTGCCGACCTTCAGGAAGCTGCTGGATGTTATTTTTTATTATCTCATCGGCATCTTCAAAGGGGCCCCTCATCCGGTACCTAAAACCGCCAGAACCAAGCACAATCCGCTGCAACGGCTGGCTTATCTCGGTATAGTCATGGTGCTGGTCCCTTTTCAGATTATCACCGGCTTTCTTTATTATTATTATAATGACTGGCCGGCCTTGGGCTGGGATTGGGGACTGGCTCCGATGGCCCTGCTGCACACGGCCGGCAGTTTCGCCATAATTTCCTTTATTATTGTGCATACTTACATGACTACCACCGGCCCCACCCTGACGGCCCATATTAAACCGATGATAACCGGCTGGGACGAGGTAGAGGGGGCGACCGGTCACGAGTGGGAAGAAAAAACTCCCGCCGCGCCATAACCGGATATTTCACGAGTCGATTTGAGCGCAGCTGCAAGGTTACTCGCCCGCAGGGTGATTTTTTTTGATATAAGTACAGGCCATAAAGGGGACCTGATTTCCAACATGGTTATCGGGCTTAATAAATTTGAGGCACTCGTAAAAAGTCCCTACCTTGTCATTCCGGCGAAGGCCGGAATCCAGAACTATTTGATTTTACTGGACCCCGGCCTCCGCCGGGGTGACGAAGTATGGTAAATCTCGACTTTTTACGAAGCCGTCAAATTTAAATTCAAATTTAAATTGTTGTATAACAAGTTTTTTCAGTTTATTTTGGTCTTTAGTGACGTTTTCGTAAAAAGTCTTGACATCGTCATTCCGGCGAAGGCCGGAATCCATAACCATTTGATGTTACCGGCCCCCGGCCTCCGCCGGGGTGACGCAATAAGGAAAATCTGGACTTTACGAAGCCGTCAATAGTGGATTTTCAAAAAAAATAATGAAATATTCAGGCTGAAGTTGTTACCAAGATATTGATAGGCACCATTGTTCAACATATATCGCGAGCGGCTGAGACCATAAACGTTTCCGGTGTGGCCGGTTCCGCCGATGCATACCTGGCGGCGCAGGCGGCCATCAAATCCGGGCGACTGGTAGTTGTCCTGGCCGCCGACGACAAGGAAGCGGATCGGCTTTGCCAGGATATTTCATTTTTCCTGGGATCTGAACGCCCGGCTCCGTCGCTGTTTCCAACCTATACCATCATGCCGTTCCGGCCGGTGGCCTATCACAACAAAACGGCGGCTGCCCGTATCGAACTCCTTTTTCGCCTGACCGAAGCGGAGGCTCCTTTGGTCATGGTGGTCACCATTCCAGGTCTCCTGCAGCGCCTTATCCCTAAAGACGTGCTGCGTGATTACGCCGAAATAATCATGACAGGAGAGTCCATCGAGGTGGAAGACCTGCGGCGGAAGCTTCTGGACGGCGGTTACACTTCTACCTCAATTGTGGAAGAGCCCGGTGATTTTTCCGTTCGCGGTGACATTCTGGACATCTTTTCCCCCCGCTATGAAAACCCGGTCAGAATCGAATTGTTCGGAGACCTGGTGGAGGCAATCCGATTTTTTTCACCTGTCACCCAACGCCGCCAGAAAGATATCGAGGAAGCAGTGATCCTGCCGGCCCGGGAAGCTGTTTTTCAAGAGGACACCACCGGCCGCCTGATCGCTTCCATCAAGAAACAGGCCGCCCTGATGGATCTGCCGCTGTCCGAAACCAGGGAAGTCATTGAACGCGTTAACAATCGTTCGGCCGCCGACGGCCTGGACAGCCTCATGCCCCTGTTTTACGACCACCTGTCCACCCTTTTTGACTACCTGCCGGGCCAGACCTGTTTTGTCATGATTTCACCGGATCGCCTGGAAGAAAAGGCCGCTGGCTGTCTGCGGCAACTGGTTGCAAACTATGAAGATACCCGGGAGGCGGGCCGGTTGAGTGTCGCCCCTGAAGAGATGATGATGGACTGGTCTACAGCGCGGGAGGCCTTGCGAAAATTCCCCCTGGTACGGGTCCGGCAATTATCTGTTTATGAAGACCATGCCGAAGACCACCCCCTTTCCTCTCATCATGTCCGGATGAATACCTCCACCCGGGAAGATATCAAGGCCGGTCTGGCTGGACAGGCTCACCGGGAACAACCCCTGGCTCCGTTGGCAAATTGGATTCAGGCCAATAAAGATGAGCATATTACCTCGGTCATCGTCTGTGGTAGTACTTCCCAGACTGAACGAATGATGGAACTGCTGTTCCCCTATCAGATCAAACCGGTCGTCGCCGAAACAATGTCCGCGGTCAGGCCGGGCACCGGGTCCGTTTATATAGTCAACGGTCAATTGTCAACGGGGTTTGAGGATTCTGATCTCCGGCTATCCCTTCTGTCTGAAAATGACATTTTCAAAAAACAGCCCCGCCGGAGCAAAAAGCGCTTAAAAGAAGTCCGGACCCGTTTTCTGGAACTGGAAGATCTTAAAACCAGTGATCTGGTGGTACACGTTGATTACGGCATCGGACAATACCAGGGTATCGTCAATGTCAAAGTAGAAGGAATCAGCAATGATTTTGTCCTGATCAACTATAAAGACCAGGATCGGCTTTATCTCTCGGTTGATCGCCTGGATATGATTAAAAAGTACGTCGGCGTGGAGGGGATTGAGCCGGTCCTGGACAAAATGGGCGGAGCTTCCTGGGAGAAGGCCAAGCAGAAAGCCAAAAAAGAAGTTGAGGTGATCGCCAAGGACCTGCTCCAGTTATATGCCCGCCGCAAGGTCAGCCAGGGATATTCTTTTAATCCACCGGATGATTATTACCGGGATTTTGAGGCGGGCTTTCCTTATGATGAAACCGGAGACCAGTTGCGGGTGATCGAAGAGGTTCTGTCCGACATGGCCTCGTCAACACCCATGGATCGTCTTGTCTGCGGTGATGTCGGCTACGGCAAAACCGAGGTGGTCATGCGGGCGGCTTTTGTGGCGGTCTGTGAGGGCCGCCAGGTGGGGGTTCTGGTCCCGACGACTGTTCTGGCCGAACAGCATTTGGCCACCTTTACCCGGCGCTTCGCGGACTACCCCGTCAACATTGCCTGTTTGAACCGCTTCCGGTCCCCGGCCGAACAGAAACGGATTGTCACTGACTTAAAAGAGGGCCGGGTGGACATTGTCATCGGCACTCATCGCCTTTTATCCGCTGATGTGGCCTTCAGCGATCTGGGGCTGGTCGTCCTGGATGAAGAGCAGCGTTTTGGTGTCAAGCATAAGGAGACCTTAAAGAAACTTCGTCATACCGTGGATGTGCTGTCCCTGACCGCCACCCCCATTCCCCGAACCCTGCACATGTCGCTGATGGGAGTGCGCGATATCAGTATCATCAACACCCCCCCGGAAAACCGGCTGGCCATTAAAACCTATGTTTCCGAATTCGATGACGGTATCGTGGCGGCGGCCATCAGAAGAGAGCTGGCCCGCGGCGGGCAGATATATTTTATTCACAACAACATTAATAAAATCTGGGCGATTGCCAATCGTCTGCAGAAGCTGGTTCCCGAAGCGCGCCTGGGGATAGCCCACGGCCGCCTCCATAAAAATGAGCTGGAAAAAGAAATGATAAAGTTCGTGGAGCATCGTATCGACATGCTGGTTTGCACCCGTATTGTCGAATCTGGACTGGACATTCCCCGGGCCAATACCATTTTTGTCAACCGGGCCGATATGTTCGGCCTGGCCCAGATATATCAATTACGGGGCCGGGTCGGGCGGGCCGGTGAGCAAGCTTATGCCTATCTGTTTATTCCCAAAGAAAGCGCCCTGGGGACCGATGCCCGTAAACGGCTCAAGGTTCTCATGGAGCACAGTGACCTGGGCTCGGGCTTTAGAATCGCCATGAGCGACCTGCAGATCCGGGGAGGAGGTTCCGCCCTGGGGGTGTCACAATCCGGGCATATCGCCGCGGTCGGATACGACATGTTTTTGCAGCTGATGGAAAAAACCGTCTCGGAATTAAAAGGCGAGGCTGTCACCGAACCGCTGGAACCGGAAATCAACGTGCCCTTGTCGGCTCATATACCCGATACTTACATCACCCCCATTGACCAGCGCCTGTCCGTTTATCGGAAACTTTCCCGGGCCCGCGCCAACCGGGATATAACCTCTGTTCGGGAGGAACTGGTCGACCGGTATGGTTCCCTGCCGGCGGAGACGGAAAATCTTTTACTGAAAATAATGCTGAAAGTACTGGCCATCCAGGCCGGTGTCAAAAAGCTCGATCTGACGGAAAACGAATTGACCCTTCAGTTTTCAACTGACTTCATCAGTCCGGCCACCGATTTATCCGGATTCGCCGCCGAACGGGAAGGGGTCTACGAAACAACGCCATCTTTGCGCCTGCGGCTGCGATTTGACGCCAGAAAGGGCAGGGGACCGGTTATCGCCGCTAAAAAGATATTGAAAGAACTGCCCGCGCGTGTTACATATATCTGATGATATAATCTGATTTTTTGTCAGGCCAAGGGTCAATCCGGGTAAGACGCGCTCTTTCCAGCGCTTCTTGAAACTTCACCAATTGAGAATTGTCTTAATAATTATGGCTGATTGGTATCTCAGAACGCAATGGCCCGCTCTGGTGGTCCTGGCAGTGGTGGTGATGATCTCCTCCGGTTGCGGCGGTTCCGCTGATAAAGACCGCGATGATTTTCTGATTCGCATTGACGGTCAGGAGGTTAGTGAGGAGGCCTTTTATGACGCCCTGGAAATAGCTAAAACAGCCTATCCCTATGATGTGCTGCGGGATGAAGCCACCCTCAAAACGGTTAAAAAAAGGGTGTTAAAACAATTGACCGAAGAACTTATTCTTACCAGGCGAGCTGAAGAGCTTGGTATTACCGTAACCGATGAAGAACTGGAAGAAGCCGTTTCCGCCGTTAAAAACGATTATCCGGAGGATGCTTTTGAAGAGGCTTTGCTGGAAAACGCCATATCACTGCCGGTCTGGAAGAAGCGCCTGAGGATACGGTTGTTGATGGAAAAATTGATCGAAAAAGAGCTGGTGGAAAAGGTGATCATTACCCCGGATGAAATCATGGAGTATTACGAAAAGCGCTATCCTGATCCGAAAGTCAGGCAACGCCGGCTGGAGGCGGCCGATCCCGCCGTGGTCAAACACCTGCGACAGGAAGAGGCGCAGAAAAAATACCCGGAGTGGATCAAAGGGATACAGGAGCAATACCGGGTGGAACTTAATTCTGAAAAATGGGAGGAAATACTGGGTTGATGCTTTTATCACGACAAATATTAATGATTCCTGTCAGCAAAGACAGCCTGGCATCCTGCTGCCGGGCAGCTTTTAAAGTCCTGATCTGCCTGATGGCCATAAGTCTCGTCCATCCGGGCGCAACGTCCCGGGCCGCGGCCGATGATGCCCCGGAAGAGGAAGTAGTGGACCGGATAGTAGCGGTTGTCAATCAGGATATTATTAAACTTTCCGAGGTTGAAACCATGCTGGAGCCGTTTGCCAGAAAAATCCAGGAGCGGAATCTGCCGCGAGAAACAGAAAAAGAAATGCTTTCCCGGGCCCGGGAAGAGATTATTAATGAACGGGTGGATGAACTGCTTACCTCTCAGAAAGCTGAAGAGCTGGGCATCCGGGTGTCTGACAAAGAAGTCGATGCCGCCTTGGAACAGGTAAAAAAATCACAACATTATTCGGATGAACAATTGCGGCAATCCCTGGATGAGATGGGTTTTTCCATGGACCTCTACCGGCAGCAGTTGAAAAATCAAATCACGCGGACCAGGGTCCTGACCCGGGAAGTTAAATCGAAAATCGCTATAACCCAGGAAGATGTCCAGCGATATTTTGAAGAACATCGTGAGGAATACGCCCCTTCCACCAAGTATTATTTAAAAAATATTATTATGCAGCCCGAGGAGTCCAACCGTGATCTTTCCAAGCAGGAACTTTTAGAAAAAATGGAAGAGATTCGGGAAAAAATTAAGGCCGGGGAGGCCTCTTTTGAGGAGATGGCCCGGAAACACTCCCAGTCTTCTTTCGCGGAAAAAGGCGGTGACCTGGGACTGTTTGAGCTTGAAGAGCTTTCCCCCCAGCTGCGGGAAGAGGTTGAAAAAACTTCAGCCGGAGAAGTCACCCCGGTGCTGGAATCAGGTATCGGCTTGCAATTATTTTATGTCGAGGATATTATCCATAACCCCGGTCAGACTCTGGAGACCGCTTCTGAAGAAATTCGCCAGACCTTATATGAAAAAAAGTTGGAAGAAAAGTTTAATGACTGGATTAAAGAGTTACGTGAAGATTCTCACATTAAGATCATCCGGTAAAACGGTGGCGGCAATTTCAGCCTGAATTTTGGCCTGAATTTCGCCCGGATGGGATTACTCTGAACGTTGTTCATGGAAAGCGCGGACGATGGCACCAACCAGATCATCTTTTGGACTATATCTTTCCCGCTGTCGTCAGGAAAGGGGCTTAAGCATAAATTATCTGGCCTCGGAATTAAAGCTCGGCGTCAATCTGCTGGTCGCCATTGAAAATGAAGATTTTTCAAAATTGCCGGATCCGGTCTATACCAGGGGCTTTTTGCGGTCTTACGCCAATCTGGTCGGGGCGGACAGGGAATGGGTCGTCAATGATTATCAGCAGGCCCGATCTTTATTAATGCGAATGAGTCGCTCTGAGCGGGAGTTAATCCGGGAAAACCACCGTTTCTGGAGACGCCTGATCGGGACCCTGGTCGTCATGCTGGTGATCATGTTTTTTACCGTGCTGTTTTTGTCCCCTAATGGTCAAAGCAGCCACCAGGAACAAGGTCCCGCTGACAACATCAACCACCGTCCGGCCAATCTTAAAGGCAGCCGCGCTGTTAATCCGGCCGGTGACAGAATATCCGACTCAAACGCCGTCCCCCAGGACATCCAGGATATCCCGGACATCCAGGATATCCAGGATATCCGGTTGACCGTAATCACCCTGGAAGAAACCTGGATTAAGATTATTATTGATAATGAGAAAGTAAAAGAATATACGCTCCAACCGGACGATCGGCTCGACATGCGGGCCGAAAACGGTTTTAATCTGCTTATTGGAAACGCCGCCGGGGTTAAACTTTTTGCCAATGGTGTTCCGGTGAAAATACCTGGTGATCAGGGCGAAGTGGTTAACATCGAGATCCCTTAACCCGGACATCTTACCCTTCGGGTTAATCCGAATATATTTTTAAAAACGATAATTTTTTGTTCCTGAACATGACTACCTTAAGCAGCAAAAACAGAATTCTGATTGACAGTATCAAGCGGTTGCTGAGACGCGGCGCTGACTCGCATTTGCGAAAGCTGGTCAACAAAACCCATGCCGCGGACCTGGCCCTGGTTTTTCAGGACGCCAACATCAGTCTGTCCGACCAGATCAAATTGATCAACCTGTTGGACTCGGTGGAACAGAAGGGGCACCTGTTCGCCACCCTGGACGAATCCATTTTTCCCGCTTTAATAGAAAAAATGGATCTGGACAAAGTCGTCAGAATTTTTGAAGAAATGTCGCCGGATGACGTGGCCGCTATCCTGAGCCGCTTGCCGGAGGAAAAAGGCGAGGCCATCCTGGAGATGATGCAGGGTGACGGTTCGGAAGAAGTGGAAGAGCTGCTGGCTTATGGTGATAACACGGCCGGCGCCATCATGCTGCCGGACTTTATCGCGTTAAAAGAGTCGGTCACGGCCGGTGAAGCCATCCAGTCGCTGCAGAGTGAATATATCGACGTGGAGATGCCTTTTTATCTTTACGTGGTGGATGAATATAAACGGCTGGTCGGGGTAGTTTCCCTGCGTCAACTGGTGGTTGTGCCGCCCCATACCCCGCTGAAGGAATTTATGACCACCAATGTCTTTTCCGTTACCACTGACACCCACCAGGAAGATGTCGCCACCATCGTGGCCCGGTATGACTTTCTGGCCGTGCCGGTGGTTGATGAAAACAACATCCTGGTCGGTATCGTCACGGTTGATGACGTTATCGACGTTTTCCGCGAGGAGGCCACCGAGGATATCCTGAAAATGGCCGGCGTGGGTGAGGATTTCGTGGAAACCCAGTCCATCCTGCGCAGCACCAGGATCCGGCTGCCCTGGCTCTTTGCCAGCTGTCTGGGCGGAATAGTCGCTTTTTTCATTATCGGACATTTTGAAGAGAGTCTCCGGCAATTCGCCTATATTGCCGCCTTTATCCCGGTCATCATGGGCATGGGCGGCAACATCGGCACCCAGTCCTGTACCATTGTCGTGCGGGGGCTGGCCACCAACCGCCTCAACGTCAACGACCTCGGCCAGGTGGTTTTAAAAGAACTGGCGATCGGCCTTATCCTGGGATTGGTTTACGGCGCGCTGATCGGAGCGGTGGCCCAGGTGAAATACAGCCTGACCGGATTCGCTCTGGCGGTGGGCTTATCGGTCGTTTCTTCCATGTGTATCGCCGCGCTGGTGGGCTCACTTATCCCCATGACATTCGCCAAAATTAAGGTCGATCCGGCCGTGGCCACCGGCCCGTTTGTTACCACGGCGGTCGATATCGTCAGTGTCTCCTTTTATTTTTTCATCGCGACAGCGCTGCTCGGATTATGATCCATGTCGGGATACAATATTTCCGCGATTATACTCAGACGGCTGGCCTATTCAGACTATGATTTCATCCTTGATTTTCTTACCGCCCAGGGCGGTAAGGTTTCCGCCATTGCCAAGAACGCCCGTAAAAGCAAAAAACGTTTCGCGGGCATCCTGGAACCATTTTCATGTCTTGAAGTCGTTTTTGTCCGGCCGCGAAAGAATGCCACCGGCATGTTTTTTTTAAAAGAGGCCTTTCTGACTGATCCCTTCGCCGGTATCCGCAACAATTATGAAAAAATGGTTTATGCCAGTTACTGGTCGGAAATTATAAATCGCTGGGTTGAGGCTGAAGGCCGGCAGGCGGGTTTATTTCCGCTGTTTTACCATGTCCTGTCCGCTCTGGCTGCTGATGACGCTGATTGCGAAACACTAAGCCTGTTATTCCAGGTCCGTTTCATGACTCTGGCCGGCATGTCCCCTGATTTGACCTGCTGCGGGGTCTGCCGACAGGGGATAGAAAACCGCCACGGTTCCAACCAGGAGATTGTTTTTGATGTCAGCCGGGGCGGGTTGGTCTGCCCGGGCTGCCGTTCGACTGTTGTCGGCTCCCACCAGGTGGAAATATCGCGCGGTACCATTAAGCAGCTTTTGTGGATGCAAGCCGGCGCGTTGCAAAAAGCAAGCCGCGTCAGGTTTACCGGCGCCGCCCGCCGTCAAGGACTGGCAGTTATGGAGCAGTTTGTGCCCTATCACCTGGCCGCCCCGATAAAAAGCCTGGGGGTATTGCAGAATATCAGACAATGGAGACAATCAAAGCCATGACAGCCTTTAACTGGACGCGGCAACTGGAAGCGGAGCCGGTCACAGCTTCCGCTCCCTGCCGGGTGGATCTGGGGGGGACCCTGGACATTAAAACTTTTTTTCTGCCTCTGGCCGCCCGGTCGCCGGTTACTTTTAATATCGCCCTGGACTTGCGGACGCGGGTCAGCTTACGTCCCTATCAGGAAGGTCGGGTCAGGGTCAGCTCCCGGGGTTTTGACAGTGTTTCTTATGCCCTGGACGAGGCGCCTTTTGACCATCCCCTGGGGCTGATGTTTGCCATTGCCGCTTATTTTAAGGCTGAGGGTGTCCACCTGGAAATTGATTCGGCTTCTCCTCCCCGAAGCGCCCTGGGAGGTTCGTCCGTGGCCGCGGTGGCGCTGGTGGCAGCGTTCATGGCGGTCAAGGGGCGAAAAGAATCCCCCGCCAGGAGAAGGGATGTGGTTTTAACGGCGCATGCCGTGGAAGAGGGTGCCGCGCGGGTGCCTTGCGGTATTCAGGATCAGTTGGCGGCGGCCTACGGAGGAATTAATGCCTGGGAATGGCGTTTTACCGCCGGCCAACCCGTCTTCTGGCACAGGCAGGCCATCCCCGCTGACCGGTACGCCAACCTGAATGATTGCCTGCTGCTGGCTTATGGCGGCCTCCCGCATGAATCCAAAGACATCAACGGCCAATGGATCAGTCATTTTCTGTCCGGCCGGGACCGGGGCCTCTGGCATGAGATTACCGCTTGCGCGGCTTCTTTTGTGGAAGCCTTCCGTTCCGGCCGGCTGGACCGGGCCGTCTCGCTGATGAACCGGGAGGTTGATCTCAGAAAACAGATGACACCGGCGGTATTTGATGATATGGGAAACAATCTGGTGGCCCTGGCCCGAAAACATCGCTGCGGTGCCAGGTTTGCCGGCGCCGGTGGTGGCGGCTGTATCTGGGCCCTGGGGCAACCGGGCGACATCAAGTCCCTCCGGGAAGAATGGCGAACGGTCCTGAAGTCACGAAAAGCCGCCGGCCTTCTTGATGTCCGGGTCGATCCCACCGGTGTTCTCGTGGACGAACCCGGTCAGGAAGGCCTCCGGATTAATGTTACCTGAACTGAAGGTTCAGGTCTTATTTTGATAAAGATCGAGGTATGGAATGGATTTTCAGACTATTATTCTGACGCTTCAAAAATTCTGGGCAAAAAAGGGGTGCGTGCTGGTTCAGCCCTACGACCTGGAAGTGGGGGCGGGCACCTTTCATCCGGAAACTCTGCTGCGGGCCATTGGACCGGAGCCATGGCAGGTGGCCTATGTCCAGCCTTCCCGGCGTCCGACCGACGGCCGCTACGGCGAAAACCCCAACCGGCTGCAGCACTATTACCAGTTCCAGGTACTGCTGAAACCGTCTCCACCCGAAATCCAGAAGCAATACCTGCAAAGTCTGGCCGCGCTGGGCATAAAACCGGCTGACCACGATATCCGTTTTGTCGAAGATGACTGGGAATCACCCACCCTGGGGGCTTCGGGTCTCGGCTGGGAGGTCTGGCTGGACGGCATGGAAATAACTCAGTTCACCTATTTCCAAACGGCGGGCAGTATTGACCTGTCTCCGATATCGGTCGAGCTGACCTATGGCCTGGAACGCATCGCCATGTTCATGCAGCAGGTTGACAGCGTTTACGAGCTGCGGTGGAGTCCGAAAACCACCTACGGTGATCTGCACCATATGCAGGAAGTGGAGCAGTCGGCCTATAATTTTGAACTGGCCGACGTGGAGAAGTTAGCCCTTTTTTTTGATCAATACGAGCGGGAAGCCTACCGGATTATCGAGGCGGGCCTGGTCCTGCCGGCCTATGAATATTGCCTGAAATGCTCCCACGCGTTCAACCTGCTGGACGCCCGGGGCGCCATAAGCGTTACTGAAAGAACCGGCTACATCAAGCGTATCCGTGATATCGCCCGGGTCTGCGCCGGTTTATATTTAAAACAAAGAGAGCAGCTGGGTTTTCCGCTTCTTGACCAGAACAGGTGAGGTCGTTTATTTTCATGAAAAAAGATACTTTACTGATAGAAATCGGGACCGAGGAATTGCCGGCCGGATATATCGACCCGGCCGCCGCCGCTCTTGAAAAAGCATTGCTGGAACAACTCAGGTTGGGACGGATCGAACATGGCAACGCCAGGCGGATGAGTACGCCCCGGCGCCTGGCGGTGATGGTCGAAGATGTGGCGGAAAAGCAAAATCCGGTCAAAACATCCCTGACCGGCCCACCGGTTTCCGTGGGCCGGGACTCTGCCGGCAACTACACGGTAGCGGCCGTTAAATTCGCGGAAAAAGCCGGGGTGCGGGTATCGGCCCTGATTACTAAAAAAACGGATAAGGGAGAATACCTGGCCGCGGAAAAGACCGAACGGGGCCGGCAAACAAAGATCGTTTTGAAATCGGTCCTGCCTTCGATGATAGCGGCTCTGCCGTTCCCGAAATCAATGAAATGGGGCAGCCTCAGCAATTATTTCGCCCGGCCGGTTCATAATCTGCTGGCCTTGTACGGACAGCAGGTCATCGGGTTCTCCTGGGCCGGCGTCAAAAGCGGTCGTTATTGCCGGGGACATCCTTTTATGATGGACCGGAAAATCAAAATAAACCATCCGGACGATTACCCCGGGAGCCTGCGGCAGGCCTGGGTCATTCCGGAAAAAGACCAACGCCGGCGGAGGGTCGAAGAAGAGGTGGCCGGGACGGCCGCCCGACTGGGCGGTAATGTTCTGCCGGATGAGGAACTGCTGGATATCGTCACCAACATGGTGGAATACCCGGTGGCCGTGGGCGGAAGTTTTGACGAAAGATTTCTGGGGCTGCCCCGGGAAGTACTGATCATGTCAATGCGATCCCATCAAAGGTATTTCGCGGTAACCGACCCGGACGATCAGTTATTGCCCGGTTTTGTCGCTGTCAACAACACCCCGGCTTCAGACCTGGATCGAATCGGGCGGGGCCATGAGAGGGTGTTGCGGGCCCGGCTGGATGACGCCATGTTTTTTTACCAAAATGACCTGAAAGCCACTCCGGCTGATCGGGTTGACAGTCTGAAACGAGTGATGTTTCAGGCGCGGCTGGGATCCATGCACGACAAGATGAAACGTTTGCGGCGATTATTGTCGTCTCCGGCCCTGGAACCGGCTTTTGTTGATCAGGATCAAGCCCTTCGGACAAAGGTGCTGCGGGCGGCGGAACTGTGCAAGGTTGATCTGGTCACCAGTCTGGTGGGTGAATTTCCCAAGCTGCAGGGAACCATGGGCAGGATATACGCGGCTGCCGCGGGTGAACCTACTGAAGTGGCCCGGGCTATTGAGGAGCATTACCAGCCTGTCTCCTCGGGAAGCGCTCTGCCGGAAACTTTCTGTGGTGCCCTGCTGGCCATAGCCGACAAAATGGACACCATTGGCGGCTGTTTCGCCGTGGGACTGGGGCCAAGCGGGGCGGCCGATCCTTACGCCCTGAGACGTCACGGTATCGGTGTTATCCAGATTCTCCTGGACCGGAATTTGTCACTGTCTCTGAGTGCCTTGATAGAATCGACCCTGGCCGGTTTTACCGACCTGGTCGAGTTCGACCATCAATCAGTGGCCGACGAGATCAGCCGGTTTCTCCAGGGGCGAATGGGGCAGTTACTGGTGGCGGAGGGGGTTTCCAAAGACGTCGTCAGCGCGGTCTTGAACGCCTCGGCCGATCGCGTTCCGGATGTGTGGCGCCGGGCGCTGACGCTTTTGGCCTTGAAATCACGCCCCGATTTTGAACCGCTGGCGACGGGGTTTAAACGGGTTGCCAATATAATTAAAAAAACAGCTCCGGCTGAACCGGCCCCGGTGCGTCCGGATCTGTTTCAGGAGGAAGCGGAAGCCGCTTTGCACGAGGCCTGCCGCCAGGCTGAAAATGCCGTTGCCAAACAGCTGCGAGAAGGCGATTATAAACAGGCCCTGACGGAAATGGCTCGATTGCGGGAACCGGTGGACCTGTTTTTCGATGACGTCCTGGTTATGGCCGAGGAGCCGGAATTGCGGGCCAATCGCTTAGCGCTGCTTGCCCAGGTGGCGGCACTGTTTATGGACTTTGCCGATTTTTCGTTTATTGCGACTGAAAAATAAAACTGGTAACCTGTTAATTAAACAATAAAACAAATTCAGACAATCAGGGAGAAGAAGATGGCCTTTGATCCGGAAAAAGACAAGATGCTGGAAAAATGGTACTGTGAAGAGACCGGCTTGACTGTCTCAATCAACCAGTACGCCGAAGGACAGCCCAAGGTCCAGATCGGACCCCGTATCCTGAAAAAGAAAGACGGCAGTGACCGGGCGCCGGCCAAGGCCGGTCGCCTTTCCATTGAGGATCTGCTGTGGCTCTATGACATTATTGATGAGGTTAAAGAGAAGCTGACCGGAATGGTGGAACCAGAGTAATAGCAACCGGAGAAAGGCCCCGTTTCTACCGGTGTCTAACCCGAATATTTCATGAAATTTTTCGAATATAGTTGGTTAATGAATAAACTTCAATTAGTTATTAATAATTTCAGGTTCTTTTTCAAAATACAATTTGTAGCTGGCTGTTTATGGATTTTTCACCATTGATGTACTCGTAAAAAGCCTAAATCGGGATGGCAAAAATTTACCCTTTGGGCGAGTCGCCTTGAGCGCAGCTGCTTTGTTGCAGGACACTCGCAGTAGATTTACTACAGCTTCGTGTCCTGCGCCTTGCAGATGGAGCCAGGGGCTCGGGCTCAAATCAACTCGTGAAATATCCGGGTTAATGATATGCTTTGGAAAAGACGAGGCCGGATCATGAGCAGCAACGAACAGCAATCTTCAGCAGAGGCGCGCGTCCGCCAGCTTCGCCGGGAGCTTCACCGGCATAATCACCTTTATTATATTGAAGACAATCCGGAAATTTCTGACGCCGCTTATGATCAGCTGTTTAAGGAATTGCAGGAACTGGAAGCCGAACACCCGGCGCTGGCCTCTTTTGATTCCCCGACTGTCCGGGTGGGCGCGCCGCCGGTTTCTTCGCTGGAGACCGCCGTGCGGTCCATTCCCATGCTGAGTATCGGCAAGGCTTTTTCCGAGGCGGAAATTCTTGAATTTGACCAGCGTCTTAAACGGCATTTAAAAAACGAGGCGGCAGATATTAAATATTCCGTCGAGCCCAAGCTGGACGGAACCGCCGTGGAGCTGGTTTACCGGAATGGCTACCTGGAACAGGGCACGACCCGGGGCGATGGCATTACCGGTGAGATTATCACGCCCAACCTGAAGACAATCCGAACCATTCCGCTGATGCTCCGGAATTCTGAAGCTGTACCAATCCCGTCCTTGATCGAGGTAAGGGGCGAGGTCATCATAACCCGCGCGGGATTTGAAAAATTAAATCAGGACCGGCTGGACCGGGGCGAGCCGCTGTTTGCCAATGCCCGCAATGCCGCCGCCGGTTCCCTGCGACAACTCGATTCCAGGGTTACTGCCGAGCGCCCCCTGCTGATGTTCGCTTACGGAGTGGGGGAGTACTCCGATCTGGCGGCCGTGGAAACCCAGCAAGAACTTATGCGACGGTTGCGTTGCCTGGGTTTTAAAATCAACACCCATGTCCGGACCGGACTGTCAATCGAAGAAGTGGTCGAGGCGTGCCGGGACCTGGAAGAAAAGCGCCTGACCATTCCTTATGATATCGACGGTACCGTCATTAAAGTGGAAAAGCTGTCTTTACAGCGGCAGCTGGGAGCCACTTCTCGTAGCCCCCGTTGGTCACTGGCCTATAAATTCGCGGCCATGGAAGACACCACCCGGCTGTTGTCGATCGAGGTCCAGGTGGGCCGCACCGGCGCCCTGACGCCGGTGGCCATTCTGGAACCAGTCAATATCGGCGGAGTGATAGTTTCCCGGGCCACCCTGCACAACGAGGATGAGATCAAACGCAAAGACGTGCGCCTGGGAGACACCGTCCTGGTACGGCGGGCCGGCGACGTTATTCCGGAGATAGTTAAGGCCGTCTCTTCGCTGCGTACCGGTCAGGAGACCGAATTTAAAATGAACCGGACCTGCCCGGTCTGCGGTACGGCCGTGGTAAGGATGGAGGGAGAGGCCGTTACCCGTTGCGTCAATGCCGCCTGCCCGGCCCAGATTAAAGGACGGATTCAACACTTTGTCTCCAAAGGGGCCTTTGACATCGACGGTCTCGGGGAAAAACTGGTCGAACAGCTGGTTGACCAGGGGCTGGTGCGGTCTTTCGCGGACATCTTTCAGCTGGATAAAGCAACGCTGCAAGAATTGGATCGCATGGGTCCGAAATCGGCCGAAAACCTGATGACCGCCATTGACCGGAGCCGAACCATCTCCTTTAAATCTTTTCTGTACGCCCTGGGGATTCGCTTTGTCGGCGAACACCTGGCCGGCCTGCTGGCAGAATCATTTAACGACATTCAGGAACTGGCCGCGGCCACCAGGGACCGGTTAAACGCTATTGACGGCATCGGCCCGGTAGCGGCGGACAGTGTTGTCCGCTTTTTTGAAAACCGGGAAAACCGCGAAGTTCTCCGGCGTCTTACGGCAAACGGAGTGGTCATACTTTACCCATCTTCCCGGCAGGAGAAACCTCCGGGACTGGTAGGCAAGACTTTTGTTTTAACCGGCTCCCTGGAATCCCTGACGCGCCGGGAGGCTCAATCGCGGATTGAAGAAAAAGGGGGCAGGGTGACCGGTTCGGTCAGCCAAAAAACAGATTATGTCGTGGCCGGCAATTCGCCCGGTTCCAAACTGGACAAGGCCCGGACCCTGGGCGTGACTGTTCTGGATGAAAAAGGTCTGCTGACTCTGCTGCAAGGAAACACCATATAAATAATAAGGAAGTCATCTGTAATAAAAAAGCATGAGGTGAATTATGGAAAACAACACCAGGATACACGCCATAATCAAGGGCCGCGTTCAGGGCGTTTTTTTCAGAAGCGAAACCAGGAAACAGGCCGAGGCCCGCGGAGTAACCGGGTGGGTGAGGAATCTTCCCGACGGCTCGGTGGAAGCGGTCTTCGAAGGTAAACCAGAGGCGGTGGAAAAGGTGGTGAAATGGTGTCAACAGGGTCCGCCGGCAGCCCAGGTGGCCCGGGTGGACACTTCGGAATCGCCCGCAAGCGGAGAATTCACCTCTTTTGACGTCACTTACTGAAAACCGGAATGGAAAAAAATCCCGACAAAAAAAGAAGGCGTTTTATCATTAATGAAAAAACGCCTTCTTTAAAAAAAATCTTGCTGGTATGTCGCTGTCTACACCGCGTCTTGTAGTTTCTTACCGGGTTTGAACTTGACAACATTGCGGGCTTTGATTTTGATGGGGTCGCCGGTTTGCGGATTGCGACCTTTGCGGGCTTTGCGACGTACCTTGGCAAAAGTTCCGAAGCCAACCAGGGTAACTTTGCCGTTCTTCTTCTTAAGCGCTTTGGTCACGCCGTCCATAAAGGAATTCAGCGCGGCCCCGGCGGCTACCTTGGAAATGCCGGCATCACTTGCCATCTTGTCGATCAGTTCAGATTTTGTCATCTCTTTCCCCCAATTTTTTGTTTACGGTTTTTATTAAATCCTCTATAGGTGCTACTTTGCATCCCCCGAAGTCCAATGTCAATAGATTTTTCAATATTCCACAACTTTTTTTTAAAAAAAGGCCTGTAAATCATGTTAGTTTTACGATCATGAAAAATGAAACACCAGCTGGCAGGCCTTGGCATACCGCTGTTAACCCTTTATTGACGGGGGTTCGCAACGAATTCCCGTCAGGCGGGGGCTGCCATGAGAACCCGTCGGACAGCTTGCAACCACGGGGAAAAAATAAAAATCACAGGAGCGCTTCGATGAATTTTTCCGGCTCAAAGGGCTGCAAGTCGTCGACCTGCTCGCCGACGCCGACATACTGGAGCGGGATCTGAAAGGTATAGCAGAGGTTGACGGCGATACCGCCTTTGGCGGTACCGTCCAGTTTGGTCAGGATAATTCCCGTCACGCCTGTCTCCGCGGAAAATGTTCTGACCTGGGACAAGGCGTTCTGGCCGGTGGTGGCGTCCAGGACCAGCAAAATCTCATGAGGAGCGTCCGGTATTTTTTTGGTAATGGTACGTTTCACCTTTTTCAGCTCTTCCATCAGATTGGTTTTGGTATGGAGCCGTCCGGCGGTATCAATGATAACAATATCAATATTCCGGGCCCGGGCCGCTTCAAGGCCGTCAAAAACCACCGCGGCCGGGTCGGAGTTGGCTTTGTGCTTGATGACTGTGGCGCCGGTGCGTTCGCCCCAGATATCCAGTTGCTCAATGGCGGCGGCCCGAAAGGTATCCGCCGCCACCAGCAGAACTGATTTGCCCTCCCGCCGGTAAGTGGCGGCCAGCTTGCCGATGGTGGTAGTTTTGCCGACGCCGTTAACTCCCACCACCATGATAACACGCGGAGAGCCGGATGCCGTCCGGGGAGGCGCCTCATCGATAACAAGATAGGATAGAATTATTTCTTTCAGCTTGCTCTTGAGTGTTCCGGCGTCTTTAGCTCGGCCGGCGCGGAGGGCTTCGATAATCTCCGTAGCCGGCTGAACGCCAATATCAGAAGTAATCAGGCGTTCCTCCAGATCATCCAGGGCGTCCTCGTCAAGGGACTGCCCGGAACCGAGCAGGGTCTCAATGTCTGTGGTCAGCACTTGGCGGGTCTTGGAAAGACCCTGGCGAAGTCTTTGGTAGAGGCCTCCGGAAGAGGGAGCGGGGCCGTTGGAATGGTCTTCTGGTGATGATTCCGGCGGCGGTGTTTCCCGGTGGGAGTCAGCGCGGGAACCAGCTTCTTCCGGACCAGAAGCTTGCTCGGGAATGGTTTGATCCAAATCTAATTCCGGGGGTAAATCCGGGATTTGCTCCGGGGTTTGTCCCGGAGATAAAGCAGACGACTCGATTTCCGGAGAGGCGCCCGGTTCAGGAGAAGATGCCGCTGCTGTTTCAGGAGAGGATTCTCGCGGGTCCGTCACTTCCGGAGAGTCGATTGATTCGGGGGAGTCGGTTGTTGATTCGGGGATTTTATCTTTTTTGTCTGAAAAATCATTTTTTTGTTTCTTTTTACGTCGAAAAAAATTCAGAGCCATGTCCGGACTGTTCCTTATATATATAGTTCGATAAAATGTTTTCGTTCATATTAGATGATCAGTTTTTACGAAGCCATCAATTTTGATGTACTCGTAAAAAGTCCAGATTTACCATATTTCGTCACCCCGGCGGAGGCCGGGGCCTGTCCTGGCGGAGGCCGGGATCCAGTAAAATCAAATATTTCTGGATTCCGGCCTTCGCCGGAATGACGAGGTAGGGACTTTTTACGAAGCCGT
>JBKHHL010000137.1:0-6816 GCA_046539175.1 Desulfosudaceae bacterium | reverse complement strand
TGAAATCCGCGCCAGAGGCGGTAAACCATTTTTAACGGACACAACCACCTACTACCCTCTCAAGCGCAACAACGCCGTGGACCACATGGAAACCGCTGTCGCCAACGGTTTTAATTTTGCTCCTTTTATTGTGGCGGACGGTCTGATGAGCGAGAACGGCATCACAGTCAAATCCCCGGACCCTCTCCTCTCCGAGGTGGAGGTGGCCGGAGCCATTTATCACGCCGATGCCATGATCGTGGTGTCCCACCTGAAAGGCCACCCACTGGCCGGGTTCGGCGGCGCCATCAAGAATCTGGGCATGGGCGGCGTAACCAAAAACACCAAGCTTGCCCAGCACCGGCTGTTGAAACTGGAAATAGACAAGGAGCTCTGCCAGGGATGCGAAGCATGCGTTGAAGCCTGCTGGTTCGGGCTGCCCCGCGTGGAAGACGGGGTGGCGGTCATTGACAGTCCTCACTGCATGTGCTGCCCCATTTGCAGCAGTACCTGCCCCGAAGGCGCCATCAGCCTCAACAACAGGAATGATCTGCCGAGAGGCCTTGCCGTTTCCGCGAAAGGCGTTCTGAATACATTCGACCCCGCCAAGGTCAGTTATCTCAATTTTGCCCATGACGTGTCCACGGTCTGTGACTGCGCGCCGATTCCCGGGCAAAAATTCTCAAAGGACGTGGGCATTTTCGCCTCCCATTCAGCGTTGTCCATTGATGCGGCCGGTACCGAACTGATCGACGTGGCCCATCTCAATGACATCCACGGAGTGGACAGCCTCCAGAAGCTCCATAAGATGGAAGCGCTGGGGCATGAGGGTTCCCTGGCACCCGAACTGATTGCGGTATAAGTCGCGCAACCGGTCCCGGAACGGCGACAGCTATCATTCCCAGTATCAGCGGAACTGCCAAAGCAGTAAGCGGTTGCCTTTAATTGAGGATGATGTCCCCCGAATACGCGGAACAACTCCTTAAAATCCGGGCTATGACGATTCCTGCCGGGCTTTTTCCAGAACCGGCAGAAAGACAAAAAACAAGGTCTGCTTGACCCATTGCAGGTATTCGTCATTCTGGTCGGACAACCCCATGGTTGTCGCCTCGATAGAGCCCGCCCCCAGAAAATTAATGGTCAGCGCGTTCAGACAGGTCAGGAAACGGCCGGTATCATTGCCCGCGAACAATCCTGGAAACGTTTTTTCAAAATCCTGCTGGGTGTCGGAAAGAAGGCTGACCAGGTGCTGGTATCCCGGTAAGGTCAGCGGGTCATTGTGGGACAGATTGTTGATAATGATGCGGAAGACCTCGCGGTGTTGTTGAGAAAATTCAATTAACCTGTCCAGGTAGGTGGAAAGCGCCTGGTCCGGGGCAAAGGCCGATATCTCCAGTAACCACTTTTTATTGGCATGATACAACGTGTGGCAGGCCTCGCCCACCACCGCTTCAAAAATCCTGGCTTTATTGGGAAAATGGTAGCGGATCAGGCCGTGGTAAAACCCCCCTTGGGCGGCGATCATGCGGATGCTGGCGGCATTGTAAGGATGGGCGGCAAAGACCTCCCGGGCGGCCGCCAGGATCCTCTGCCGGGTGTCATCGCCTCTTTTACAAGGCAAACCGTTTAGGTGATTTTTTTTCTGATTTGGTTTTTTTTCTTTTTGCATTTTATATACAGGTACTTGACTGTTTGATCGGGCATTTGTTTTGCCCGAAAATTTCATGAAATATTCGGGTTAGACGACCGTGTAATCATTTCTTGACATTTCCGCCTGATTATTCCAATCTATTTACACGATCGTGCAAAGTCAATATTTATTATTTATGAGGAGAACGCCATGGATCTGAAAGATTATCAAAAACTGGGGCAGAAATTGTACGACAAGCTTCATCTGCCGACCTACCCGGTAGCCATCACCTATATCAAAAGCGAAGATGAAATTCCGGATGAAGCCACGCGGCCCTCGGCCATGGGCCAGAAGATGTCCATCTGCCAGACTTTCACCTACGCCCGTTCCTGGGGCGCTCATGTGGGCATTACGGCCGAGGAAAATTTCTGTGTGCCCGGATCTGCCGGGCATAAATGGGTGGATGTGACCGATGAAGAATTTATCGAAAGCCAGGTCACTCAGGGCTGGCATAAAAACCGGGAAGCGGAAACCAACCGCATTAATGGCTTTAATCGTCTGTTTCGCGGCTCTGATGGAGAGGCCAGACTGGCCAAGGCCAGAGAGCGAATCGGTTTGGTGGCGTCACCTCTGCACCAGGCTCTGCTGGTACCGGACACCGTCCTGGTCTTCGGCAACGGGGTTCACATCACCCATATCATTCAGGCCCTGTGCTATGATTATAAAGAGCCGATCATGTCCGTGTTTGAAGGGTTTGGCGAATCCTGCCTGATGGGCGGCCTGCTGCCGTTTCTGACCGGGCAGCCCCAGATCGTCATTCCCGGCATGGGGGACCGGGCCTTTGCCGGCATTGCCGCCGATGAAATCGGCATCGGTTTTCCCGGTGCCAGCCTGTCCACGGTACTGGAAGATTTGTTCAAAACCGGAGGCCCCATGAATATCGGCATGCCGTTTAAAACCATGATGCCCGGCAACCTGACCGAAGAGATTACGCCGGGCTTTGCCTGGCTGAAAAAAGTGGTTGATGAAAAAAAGAACACCTGACCCGGATATTTCATGAAATTTTTTGAGGGGCACATGGACAATTTTGAAAAAAACAACCTCGAAGTAAATATCAACGCCACTGTTTTATCCGAAGAACTGGCCAACTGGCTGAAGGAAAAAGGATATCAAGCCCGGGGCACCATGGCCAACAATCATTACCGCAAAGAAGTCAGCGGCTGGCAGGTAAAAATGCCGCCTGATATTTCTCACCGGTACGTGGCGGTACGGTCCGGCGTGGGCTCCTTTGGCTGGTCGGGCAATGTCGGTATCAAGGGGTACGGTGCCTCCATCATATTGGACACGACCGTCACCTCGGCCGAGCTTACCCCCACCGATCCGATTGAAGAAGAGGGCTCTTTCTGCGAAAAATACAAACTCCTTAAAAACTCCGGGTGTGTCATTCAGCGGGAAAACGGCGAGATTGTGGTATTGCCGCCCGAAGAAGCGGCCCGGGAATCTGAGAAACTGGACCCGGCCCACCAAGAGTTATACACGTAACCCGGGCAAACCCCCTTACATAAATAAGGAGAAAAAATGACAAACGATATCTACCGGGAACTTCAGGAAAGACTGGACCTTTTTTCCATTGGTTTTCCGCCGGCTCCCTCGGGCGTGGAAATTAAGATTTTAAAGAAATTGTTTTCCGAAGAAGACGCCGACCTCTTTCTTAAACTGACGCCTCTTCTGGAACCGGCGGAAACCATCGCGGAAAAACTGGGCCTGCCGGCCGAAGAGACCAAAACCAGGCTGGCGGACATGGCCGGGCGGGGGCTGCTGTTTTCCAAAACCAAAAACGGGACGACTTTTTACGGGGCCACCCCTTTTATCCACGGTATCTTTGAATACCAGGTCAACCGGATGGATCGGGAGCTGGCGGAACTGATGAATCAATACGGCATGGAAGCCCTGGGTATCAACATGATTCAACACGGTGGTTCCTTTTTGCGGACCATTCCGGTGAATCAGGCTCTGGACGCGGACCACCAGGTGGCATCTTATGATGACGCCGTGAAAATTTTAAACAGCAAACGAACCATTGTGGTAACGGAATGTATCTGCCGCAAAAAGCAGAACACCCTTGGCATGGGCTGTGGCAAGATTACCGAGGCCTGCTTCATGTTTGATACCATGGCGGAATACTACCTGGCCCATAATCTGGGCCGGCAGGTCACTGTGGAGGAAGCCATTGCCGTCCTGGAAACCGCCCGGGAACAAGGACTGGTCACCCAGCCGGCCACGGCCCAGAATCCTGACGGCATGTGTAATTGCTGCGGAGACTGCTGCGGGGTGTTGCTGGCCCTGAATTTTCATCCCAAGCCGGCCGAGCTGGTCAGCTCCAACCATTATGCCGTTTTAGACCGGGACGCCTGCTCCGGGTGCGAGACCTGTATCGAACGCTGCCAGACCAACGCCCTTGCCATGGATGATGACGACCTGGCCGTCCTTGACCCGGACCGGTGCATCGGCTGCGGCCTGTGCGTTATTACCTGCCCGTCGGAAGCCCTCTCCCTGCGGGCCAAGGCTCCGGAAGAACAATATCAGCTTCCCGAAGACGGCATGGACCAGATGGTGACGTTGGCCCGTAAGCGGGGTATTCTTTAAACCGATGTGTCACGATCCGGTATAAACACAGCCGCGGGGTTGCTGCGGCTGCTAGCCCGGATATTTCACGAGTCGATTTGAACGCGGTTGCAAGGCGCGGGACACGAAGCTGTAATATATCTACCGCGAGTATCCTGCAAGGATAGTGTCCGGAATTTTTCTGATGATTCATTTCCAGCTTGTATTTTCCGTGGTTTGCTGTGTATTTTGGACTGTGCAGGAGAAGCCGGGTCCCGGGTGAACCGGGACCCATGACGCAACGCGGAAAACAGGAGCAGTACATGAGCATTGTTGATCTGACCCTCGAAAGCACGGTGGCGGTTCTCACCATGGACAACGGGGAAAACCGCCAGAATCTGGCCTTTGCCCAGGCCATGGGCACGGCCATTGACCAGGCCCTGGCCGATGAATCGGTCACCGCCATTATCATCACCTCGGCCGGGGACAAGTTTTTTTCCGCCGGGGTCGACCTGGAATGGATGATGGAGCGGTTCGGCGAAAACGCCATGGACGATATCCGGGCCTTCATGTACGGCATGAACGATGTCTTTAAAAAATGCCTCCTGGCTCCGGTGCCGGTGATCGCGGCCATCAATGGCCACGCCTTTGGCAACGGGGCCATACTGGCCTGCGCCTGCGATTTTAGGCTGATGAAGTCGGACCGGGGCTTTTTCTGTTTTCCGGAGGTGGACGTCAGCATTCCCTTTCTGCCCGGCATGGTGGCCTTCGTGAAAAAGGCCATTCCCTATTACAAGTTCAACCGCATGAAACTGACCGGCCAGAGGGTGCCCGCCCCGGAACTGGAGGCCCATCACATCATCGAACAGGCCTGCGCCGACAAAGACGATCTCATGGCCCAGAGCCTGGCCTTTGCCGGCAGCTTCAACAAGAAACGGACCATCTTCGGGGAACACAAGCGCCGCCTGCACAAACACATCATCGCCATCATGGACCAGGAAGATCCGGAATACATCGAACCGCTGAATCTGATGGTCTAAGATATACCCAATCGGCCCGCCGGCAGGCAGGGCCGCCCTCCGCGCGACACGCGCCCAATTTCCAAAAAGAAGGAGCCTGACATGCTGCTGCTCAACCCCAAGAAATACCAGGACAGAAACTATCCGGACGAACGGTCCCGGGAGATAATGCTCAAGACCATCGAGTTCTTCGAAAACAAGGGCCTGAAAAAGATGAAGGAGGATTTTTTTTCCTTTGAATTCACCTATGACTTTGCCGAGTTCGTCAAAAAGGAAGGCATCTTTGAAATCCTCTTTCTTCCCCGGGGCTACGGGGAGGAGGACCAGTACTACAGCACCTACCGCATGTTCGAATTCTCCGAAATCTGCGGGTTCTACGGCACGGCCTACTGGTACATGTACCACGTCTCCACCCTGGGTCTGGATCCGATCTTTCTGGGCGACAATGAGGAGCTCAAGCAGCGGGCCGTCCAGATCCTGCGGGAGAACCCCCTGTGCGCCTTTGGATTGTCCGAAAAAGAGCACGGGGCCGATATCTATTCCTCGGAGATGAAGCTCTATCCCCAGGAAGACGGCACCTACCTGGCCCGGGGCACCAAGTATTATATCGGCAACGGCAACGAGGCCTCCACCATCACGGTCTTCGGCAAGATCGCCGGCACCGACGAATACGTCTTTTTTGTGGTGGATTCCCATCATGAAAAGTACGAGTGCGTCCAGAACGTCATCCAGGCCCAGAACTACGTCTCGGAATTCATTCTGCACGATTATCCCATCACCGACGCCGACATCTCCGCCCGGGGGCCCAAGGCCTGGGACGACATGCTCAACACCATCAATATCTGCAAGTTCAATATCGGTTCCGGGGCCACCGGCATCCACCTGTTCGGCGACAGCGATCGCGGCCGGCGCTGCCGGACCAAGGCCGAACGCCTCTTGGAATTTATTCAGCAGCGCGGGGAGGGCGCCGAAGAACGCCTCTTCGCTGATCTGCGGAGCCTGATCCAGGCACCCCGGCCCGCCCGGAACCGCCAATGGCAACGGGCCATACGAACCATCGCCGACCAGGCTCTGCCGAGCAGCCGCTGGGACTATGCCATGTCCCGGCCCAACCGGCGGTTTATCGACGCCGGCATCTACGCGCCCGGCCGGTATCTCAAGCGCCAGCCGCTGATCACCATCGTGGTGGATGTGTCCGGCTCCATGGCCGCCACCCCGGGGGAGCTCGAGGCGGCCTTCGGCGCGGTGGAAGAGCTGCTGAATGACTATCGGATCAACCTGCTCTGCGTCGACCAGGATCTTTTCGTTCCCCGCAAACCGGACCGGCCGCGGCGGCTGACCGGTCGGCCGGGGCACTACCTCTATCAAAAGGGAGACTGGCGATATATTCAGACGGGCAGCCGGGGGGCAACCTTTTTTGCCCCCCTGTTCAACGATTACCTGCGCCACCATAGCGAGCCCCTGCTGATAATGACTGACGGCGAGATTTATGACCTGGACGCCCTGCGCCCCTATTTTCTCACCCTCTGGCTCATCTCCGGCGAACGGGCCGATTCGTTCCGCCCGCCCTTTGGCCGGGTGATG
>JBKHHL010000027.1:0-22350 GCA_046539175.1 Desulfosudaceae bacterium | reverse complement strand
CGAAAAAATTCACCCTCCGGGCGAGTCACCTTGAGCGCAGCTGCTGTGTTGCAGGGCACTCGCGGTAGATTTACTACAGCTTCGCGCCCTGCGCCTTGCAGCTGCGTTCAAATCGACTCGTGAAATAACCGGGTTAAGAATTTCTCGCTGTCTGAGGGCGTCAGCCCGAGTTCGAGAAATTTAGCGGACGGTTGTAACCGGCCCCCAAAAGGGGCCAGGTGCGAAGAAAAATCACTTCCGCCGAGACCGCTGAAATTTTATTTTGGACAATAGTGTTTGATAGTGGTTTTTGAATAAAGACCAATCCCCCCCATCCACCCATCCCTGGCCCGAATATTTCATGAAATATCCGGGTTGGCAAAAAGTACCGCCACACAGAACAAGTCCTGAACGGCAGCATGATTTTTTTGACGCGCCTGATTCTTAGTTGCACAACTTATTGATATTTATAGTAAATTGATAAATACTACGGGTTGGCACGGAGTTTGTATAAAGAAGGAAGCATGAATGAAGGCGATTGAAGGGTTGCCTAAAAGCAACAGGCAGCAACAGGTTAAATATCATCAGAGGCAAGGAGAATAACAATGAAAAACCACAGAAAAAAACATCTGATCCTGCTGGCCGCGGCAATTATGTTATGCCTGCCGCTTTTCAGCCGACCGGTGCTGGCCGATTATATCCCTCTGGATTTTGAAACAGACGGACAAAGTAAATCAGCCGTGCTTTCCCGGAACAACAACAACAATTACGGTGTCGGCTGGACCGGCCAGGCCGGTTTCGGAGATTTGACCAAACCGCTGACCCTGATGCTTAGCAGCGGGGGGCTGCCTGATCTGCAGGGTATCGTCTGCACCAACCTGGACGCTCCCGAGGCGAATATGATCAATTATGCTCCCGACCAGGTCCGCCTGCTGGGTGAAATTTATTCCCTGAATGAACTCGGCAAATTCCCCCCCTGGAAGGATATCACCATCCAGAAAGCCGTCTTCGTGCCCATGGATATCAATGACAACAATATTATTGTCGGCAACGTTTTTTATGAATACGAGAGTAACGACACGCTGAGGACCGGCGCGGTCCCCTTTGTGGCCGAAGGTCCGGAGGCTGTCCCCACTCTGATTGTCGGCCGGGATGAGAACGGTCAAATCCTGCCCCTGCCGGGCAACGGGACCTGGCTGGACAGTGCCGTGGCCACCGGAATCAACAACGACAATGAGATCACCGGCGCCGTGTTCGGCCTGATGATGGACAGCCACGAAAACGCTCTTTTGATACAGGGTTTCAGCGCCGGCAAGGCGGCCGTGGATGATGACGGCGCCCTGACCGTCGACGAAGTCAGCATGTTCAATTGCGGCGGAAATGCCGTAACAATACCATTCGGCATCAGCAACAGCGGAAAAATCAGCGGCATGAGCGCTTCTTTGAGATACCCCCTGCAAAACGGTACTTTTCTGATGGACGACAACGGTAATTATCTGCTCACGGACGATGATATCCGTATTCCGGCCGGCGAAGAAAATCTTGGCTCGCTGGCGGATAATCTGACCATGATGAAATACGTCAAAAGCCTCGGTTTTGTGGTTGATATAACCTCGGAAGAGGCCCGGTACACCACGGTTGATCAATTGCAGGATGAGGAGCTGCTTGATATTGAAACCGCCGGCGTGGCCGAAGTTTACGGAACCGTGATCTACAACATCCTTGATTCCGATCGGGTGCTGGGACAGACCGCCATCGATTCCGCCAGCGGCAGCCCGGCGGCACTGACCACCATGACGGAACTTATCGAACAGATCATGGCCTTTATGGGACAGGCCACCGAGCCGGTCCGATTACCCAACAGCTCTGCCCAGCCCCGCTTTTACATGAGCAATCCGCCTCATTATGAGTCCGACCTTTCCCAGGGAATGCAGTATCCCGGGTCAACCTTCAGCAGCATCAGCGACATCAATGCTTCCGGAACGGCTCAGGGCCTTTATTCCGGAACCGAGGGGGACAGTTCCTTTCTTTATATCCCCGGTGTCTGCCGGGAAGACAACGACGGTTTCATCGACCTGATGGGCCGGCCCGCCTGTGTTACCGCCGATCCCGAGAAGCCTCTTTATGTTCCGGTCCGGGTGCAGAACGCGCCCAACGACGTTTACGCGCTTGGTTTTGAGGTGTCTTATGATACCAGCTTTCTGGAATTCGCCGGTTTCGTGGTTGAGCCGGTCAACAGCCTGCCAACAGCAATGCTGGCCGACTGGCAGAGCGGCGTTGAGGACAGCTGGCAAGGCGAAGAGCTGGGCACCGGTGTTATCCGGGTCGGCGCCTATACCTCAACTGATCCCATCCTGAAAGGCCAGGAAGGTATTCTGGGGTATCTGGCCTTCTATTCCACTTCTCCGGAAGTTACCAACCTCGAAATTCAGGGGCTGGTTGATGATATCGCCGCCTGGACAGCCTCCGGTGCCTGTCTTTTTGAAGCCACGGGAGACTGCAACAACGACGGCGAAGTAACGCCGGCCGATGCCCTGTGCGCCTTTGAAAAAGGCATGGAAATCTGCGATACCAGCTGCGGCCCCTGCTGGGAGGTCCCCGGCGACGTGGACCAGGACAACGACACCGACATGTATGACGCGCTTTGTATTTTCGAGTACTACCTCGGCCTGCCCAGTTGCCTGGATTAAGCCGGTTTCACAGTTCAGTAAATAACCATCCATCCCTCCTGCGATTCAATGCTGATCGCAGAGGGATGGTTGGCTATACCCCCTCACGCCGGAAGCAAAAAAGCTGGCTCGGTTCCGGTGCTGCCAAACCGCGGGATCAAGTCCTCATCTTCCAAACAGCCGGTCCCTTTTTCCTCGCAAAAAGATCGACTCCGTAAAAACAGCTTGAAATCAGGGTTCGGGAGGGAAGTCAGCCCCCAATGATGTTCAAATTAGGGACTGTTTCATAAAAAAACATGGGAAAATCCCTTTAATTCTGATATAATCTATATAATGATTTCGTAAAAATTACTTGCCCGTCATTCCGGCGAAGGCCGGAATCCAGAAAAACTGATTTTACTGGACCCCGAAGCCTGGATGAGACATATGCGGCGGGGGACAAGAGATGGTAAATCCGGATTTTTTACGAAGCCGTCAATCATGACCTGGATGAAAAATTTCGCCGGACACTGGGTGATGGAAAGAAACATGTCAACAGTCATGATTAAACTCCTGTTACCAATCATTTTATCCGCCCGGCCCAAAATAAAATTCCATCCGCTGCTACGGTCATTTCTGACGATTCTGCCGCTGCTGATTTTTTCTGACGCCTCTGCCGTTGCCTCTGAAAATGCGCCCCCGTTGCCCATCCGTTCCGCCTCAGAAATAGATTATCCTCCTTTCTGCGTCACTGACAATCAAAACCGCGCCGACGGCTTTTCAGTGGAGCTGATGCAGGCCGCTCTGGCCGCCATGGACCGCGAGGTGGTTTTCCGGACCGGCCTCTGGACGGACGTCCGGGAATGGCTGGCCCGGGGAGAAGTGCAGGCCCTGCCCCTGGTGGGACGAACCCCGGAACAGGAAAAAATTTTTGATTTTACCTTTCCCTATATGTCCCTGCACGGCGCCATCGTAGTCCGCGACGGCACGGACGACATCCAGGACCTGGACGATCTTCGCGGCCGAACAGTCACGGTAATGGAAGGCGATAACGCCGAGGAGTTTCTGCGACGCCGGGACCGGGGGATCGAGATTCAGACCACGGCCACCTTTGAGGAAGCCCTGAAAGAACTTTCCCATGGGCGCTGTGAGGCCGTTGTCATGCAACGGCTGGTGGCCCTGCGCCTGCTCCAGGAAACCGGGCTGGACAATCTTCGCATCATTAACCGGCCCATTGAGGGATTCCGCCAGGATTTCTGTTTTGCCGTCCGGGAGGGAGACCGGAAAACACTGGCCCTGCTCAACGAGGGCCTGGCCCTGATCATGGCCGACGGTACCTACCGGCATTTGCACACCAAGTGGTTTGCCTCCCTGCAGTTACCGGTCGGCCGCAGCATCATCGTCGGCGGCGATCACAATTTTCCGCCCTATGAATTTCTGGATGAAAACGGGCTTCCTTCGGGGTACAACGTGGATCTGACCCGGGCCATAGCCCGGGAGATGGGCCTGGATATTAAAATACGCCTGGGACCCTGGACGGAAAGGCGCGACGCCCTGGAAAACGGCAGCATCGACGCTCTGCAGGGCATGTTCTATTCCCACCAGCGCGATCAGGTCTTCGATTTCACCACGCCGCACATGGTCAATCATTACGTCGGCGTGGTACGCGCGGACGAGAAGCCTCCGCCTTCGTCCCCGGAAGAACTGGCCGGCCGGCGCCTGGTAGTTCAGCAGGCCGACATAATCCACGATTTCGTGACGGAAAACGACCTTGAAGACCGGGTTGCGGCGGTTGACACCCAGGAAGAAGCCCTGAAACAGCTGGCCCGGGGCGAGCATGACTGTGCCCTGGTTTCACGCCTGACCGCCTATTACTGGATCAAGCAGCGGGGGTGGGACAACCTCACGGTCGGCCGGCAGCCGCTCCTCTCAGCTGAATACTGCTACGCCGTTCCCGATGGCCGCAAGGCCCTGCTGGCCTCTTTTAACGAAGGTTTGAATATTTTAAAAGAAAGCGGCGAATACCGCCGCATCCAGGACAAATGGCTGGGCGTTTACAAAGAGGATGCTCCGCCCGGTTTTATCACTATTATCAAGTACACCTCCGTTATCCTGGTTCCCCTGGTCCTGATTCTTCTGGCCGGCGCCCTCTGGACCTGGTCATTGCGCCGACAGGTGGCTGAAAAAACACGGGAACTAAGCCAAAGTGAAAACCTGTGGCGAATCGCCGGACAACTGGCCAGTCTCGGCGTCTGGAGCGTCAACCTGCCCGAAAACAGGGTCTACTGGACGGATGAGGTGGCCACCATCCACGGCGCGCCGGCGGGTCTTTCGCTGACAATCGAAGAGGCCCTGGCGTATTACCGGCCCTCCTTACGAAAAAGGATCAGGAAGACCTTCCTGGTCTGCGCCCGGGAAGGCACCACCTTTGACGAAGAAGTGGAACTCATCAGGGAAACCGGCGAGAAAAGATGGGTGCGCGCCATCGGCACGGCCGAACAAAACAGCGCCGGCGTAACCATCAACATAAAAGGCTGTCTTCAGGATATCACCGAACGCAAGCAGGCGGAAGAACAGCAGGAAAGGATGCAGCTCCAGTTGCTCCAGTCCCAAAAAATGGAGTCCGTGGGCCGGCTGGCCGGAGGCGTGGCCCATGATTACAACAATATGCTGGGCGTGATTCTCGGCTACACGGAACTGGCCTTAAACAGGATCAACACCGATGATCCGCTTCATGATGATTTGACGGAAATATTCAAGGCCGCCCGGCGTTCCATAGACATCACCAACCAGTTGCTGGCCTTTGCCCGCCGGCAGACGATCAGTCCCGAAATAATCGATTTGAACGATACCGTGGAGGCCTCCCTGAAGATGCTGCGGCGACTGATCGGGGAAGAGATCGAATTGACCTGGCTGCCGGGAACAAATTTATGGCCGGTCTGCCTGGACCCCGTCCAGATCGACCAGATTCTGGCCAACCTGCTGGTCAACGCCCGGGATGCCATCGACGGAATCGGCACCATTACCATAGAAACCGGCAATGTCATCCATGAAGCGACGGAGGACGCCGGCCGGGAGATGTCAGCCCCCGGCGACTATGTCCTGTTAATCGTCAGCGACGACGGCTGCGGTATGGACAGGGAGACACGGTCCCACCTCTTTGAACCATTTTTCACCACCAAAGAGACCGGGGAAGGCACCGGCCTAGGGCTGGCCACGGTTTACGGCATTGTCAGGCAGAACAACGGTTTTGTCACTGTCTACAGCGAACCCGGCGACGGAGCCACCTTCAGAATTTACCTGCCGCGACACAGGGGAAAGACCGGCGGGGAGGAAGCAGAAAAAACGCCCCCTCCCCTGCCCCGGGGCCGCGGCGAAACCGTGCTGATCGTCGAAGATGAAGATTCCATCCTGAGGCTGGCCCGGCGGGTCCTTGAAAAAACTGGCTACACCGTGCTGGAAGCCTCCGGACCGAATCGGGCCCTGGAACTGGCCGCGGAACACTCCGGAGAATCCGCCAGAATTGATCTGCTGATCACCGACGTGGTCATGCCGGAGATGAACGGCCGGGAACTGGCTGAAAAAATGCAGGACCTCTATCCCGGCCTGGAGGTTCTCTACATGTCCGGCTACACGGCCGATGTCATCGCCCGCCGGGGCGTGCTGGGATCCGGCGTGAATTTCATCCAGAAGCCCTTTACCAACCAGAACCTGGCTGTCAAGGTGCGGCAAGTGCTGGATAAAGATTCCGAAACCTGATGTACTCGTAAAAAGTCCAAATTGGGACGGCAAAGTAAAAAGTTCAAGATCAAGGCTTGCGCAATCACGAAGAATGCAGCGTACTTAGCGTACGTGAAATTCTGAGTGATTGCGCGTAACGCAGATATTTGGACTTTTTACGAAGCCGTCAAACCTGAATTGAACGGTTTTCAGGCTTGCCGCAGATACAAGTTGCAACTGGCTGTTTGAGGAAATATTCGGGTTAAAAGTGATGGTTTCGTAAAAAGTCTTTACATCGTCATTCCGGCGAAGGCCGGAATCCAGAACCGTTTGATGTTACTGGACCCCGGCCTCCGCCGGGGTGACGCAATAAGGAAAATCTCGACTTTTTACGAGACCATCAAAAGTGGGAGGAAAGCGTAACAGATGGCTGAAATACTCATAATAGATGATGATGAAAGTATCTGTCGGCTCTTTTCACGGGCCATATCCCGCATGGATCACCACCCCGATTATGCCCTTGACCTGGAAAACGGCCTGAAAAAGATAAGAAGAGGGACCTGCGATCTGGTGCTGCTGGATGTGGGCCTGCCCGACGGAAACGGACTGGAAGCGGTACCCGGCATTCTCAAAGCTCCGGGGGAACCGGAGGTGATTATCATCACCGGCCAGGGCGACGCCGACGGAGCTGAAATGGCGACCCGCAGCGGCGCCTGGGCCTACGTGGAAAAACCGCCGGTAATGGATCAACTCACCCTGCACATCCGCCGGGCTCTCCAGTTCCGGGAACAAAAAAGCCTGGCCCGGCAGCCCCTGATAATGAAAAGGGAGGAGATCATCGGTTCAAGCCCGGCCATCACCAAGTGCCTGGAGGAAGCCGCCCTGGCCTCGGCCTCCGATGTAAACGTGCTCTTGACGGGCGAGACCGGCACCGGCAAAGAACTGTTCGCCCGGGCCATTCATCGGAACAGCCGCCAGGCGGCTAAAAATTTTGTGCCGGTGGACTGCGCCGCACTGACCGAAAACCTGGCCGAAAGCATTCTTTTCGGTCACGTCAAGGGCGCTTTTACCGGCGCTGACCGGGATAACCAGGGCTTGATCCGGGAAGCCGACGGCGGCACGCTTTTTCTGGACGAAGTGGGCGAACTCTCCCCGGAACTTCAAAAAAGCTTTCTGCGGGTTCTGCAGGAAAAAAGGGTCCGTCCGGTCGGCTCAGGCAAAGAAATTGAATGCCGTTTTCGGCTGATCGCCGCCACCAACCGCGACCTGGAAAAAATGGTCGAACAGGGGACCTTCCGTAAAGACCTGCTTTATCGTATCCTGACCTTTTCCATCAAACTACCGCCGCTGCGTGAACGAGACACTGATTTTCAGGAACTGGCCGTGCATTTTATCCAGGCTTTCTGCAAACGCGAGGGCATCGAAGCCAAAAGCGTTTCGCCGGATTTTTTTGAAACCCTGGCGGCCTACTCCTGGCCGGGTAATATCAGGGAGCTGAGCAGTGCCATCGAAAGCGCCGTCAGCGTGGCCCGGTTCGCGCCCATGCTTTACAGCCAGCATCTGCCGGAAGAGATCAGGGTTCATCAGGCCCGGCAGAAGGTGGACGGAGTATCTCCCCGGCCGGAAACCGGCAATACCTCTTTGGTCCTGCCAAGCCTGAAAAAATTCCGGGACTCCGCCCTGGCCAGGGCGGAAAAAAGTTATCTCACCGATCTGATACGGATTTCCAATGGCTCCGCCACCGAGGCCGGCCGGATTTCCGGACTATCCCGATCCCGGCTTTATACCCTGCTGAAGAAATATGATCTTCATCTGAACTGACAACTTCCTGAAAAAAGATTAATCCCCACACAACCGGCCTTCTGAATCCCTGCGAGCAGACTCCCCCTGCCCCCCCCTGATCCTGTTTTACAGGACAAATCCTGCCCGGAAAGATGGTCCTGCTTTTCCCGGAATCTCATTTTATTTATAACATACTTAATTTTGATGGCTTCGTAAAAAGTCCGATATCTGCGTTGCGCTTCATCCCCCGGGATCTCACGTACTGGTAAGTACGCTGCGTTCCTCGGGATTTCGCGCGCCTCGATCTTGAACTTTTTACTTGGCCGTCCCAATTTGGACTTTTTACAAAGCCGTCAAATTCAGGAATAACGCTTCACAGGCCCGCTTGGCATGATGTTTGCTTTATTTTTGAGCAGACAGGAAATCCCAAAATCTGAATTGATAAAGAATGGAGATGACAATGCTTGCTACAGAAGACAAGAGCCGGTTATCAGAAAACTCCGCCACGACAGGCCCGGAACCGAAATATCATAATTTTGTTTCAGACAGTGGCTACGTCTCTGTTCCGCGCATCATGACCATAGACGACGACGATTCCGTGCAGAGACTTATGCAGAAAGTTCTGCAAGCGGCCCACTATGAGAACGAGCCGGCGGCCAATGCGGAAGAGGCCAGAGCCCTCTTAAAAACCGAAAAATATGAACTGGTTCTCTGCGACATCGGCCTTCCCGGAGAATCGGGACTTACTTTTATAAAATGGCTGTCCGAGGCTTATCCGGAAACCACCTCGATCATGGTAACCGGCTGCGATGACATGGACATGGCGGAACAATCCTTAAAATACGGCGCTCACAGCTATATCGTCAAACCTTTTACCAACCGGGATCTGCTCCTCGGTATAGCCGGCGCCCTGAAAAACCGGCAAAAACAGATTCAATCGGAAAAAAATGCTTCACGGCTTCAAAAAGAGATTGATTTACGCACCAGGGAGCTGGCCAGTTCCAACCAGCGACTGAAGCAGACCATGCGCGGCATTATCAAAGCCATGGCGACAACCCTGGAATTCCGGGACCCTTATACCGTCGGCCATCAGCAACGGGTCGCGGATCTCGCCGCAGCCATCGGCGAAAAACTGGGCCTGGACGACGACAGGCTGGAGGCGCTGTATATCGCTTCCATGGTCCACGACATCGGCAAAATCTCGGTTCCAGCCGAGATACTGAACAAACCCGGGTCGTTAACATCCATAGAGTTCAGCCTGATAAAAACTCACGCGGAAACCGGCCACAAAATTTTAAAAGAGATAAATTTCCCCTGGCCCATAGCCGAGATTGTTCATCAGCACCACGAACGTATTGACGGCTCAGGCTACCCCCGGGGACTGCGGGAAAAAGACCTGACTCTGGAGGCCCGTATCATAACGGTGGCCGACGTGGTTGAAGCCATGGCCTCTCATCGGCCCTATCGTCCGGCCCTGAGTATCGAATCGGCCCTGGGGGAAGTAAAGGCCAACCAGGACCGTTATTATTCCGCCGAAGTGGTTGATGCCTGCCTGGCCGTATTTGAAAACGATGCTTACCGCCTGGATGCCGCGTCACCCCAGACCGGCTGAAAGAGAAGGCGGGATCAAAACAATTTTATATCAAAAAACCCATGAAATATCCGGGTTAATATATTACCATTAAACAAAAAATGAAAAGGGGTAAAGACATGGGAAAAAACAACCATCTTTTAATTGTTGATGATGAAAAGCGGGTCCTGCAAAGCCTGGAACGCGTACTGCGGGATGATGATTACCGTATTTTTACCGCCACCTCCGGTAAAGAGGGGTTGGCTGTGCTGAGCGAAGAGGAGATCGGCGTGGTGGTTTCCGATCTGATGATGCCGGAAATGGACGGGATGCAGTTTCTGGAAGCAGCCTCCAAAATCAACCCCGACGCGGTTCAGATTCTGCTGACCGGTCAGGCCAGCCTGGACACGGCCGTCAACGCCATCAACCGCCTGGGGCTGTTCTGTTTTATCGTCAAGCCCTGGAAAAACCAGATCATTAAAAGCGATATTTTCAGAGCCTTCGAGAAATACCGGCTTTTATCCGAAAACAAGCGCCTCTACCAGATTACCGTGGAACAGAACCAGGAACTGGCCGAGTGGAATGAAAACCTGGAGGAGCGGGTCAAAATCCGGACCCAGCTTCTGGAGGAAGCCGTGGGAGAAACTATCAACACCCTGGCCCGTATAGCCGAATCAAAGGACAACGACAGCGAAGGTCATATATACCGCGTCGGCAACCTGGTCCTTGATCTGTGCCGCCACCTGGCTCTGCCTGATGAGGAAGCGGAAAAGATAAGTCAGTTCAGCCTGGTGCATGATATCGGCAAAATCAACGTTAATGACCGGGTCCTGGGAAAAGAGCCTCCCCTGACGGCGGAAGAGACCGAAGAAATCCAAGCTCATACCATGGCCGGTGAAGCCCTGCTGGGGGTGAAATCATTTTACCAGACCGGCCGGGAGATCGCCCGCAGCCATCATGAAAACTGGGACGGCTCCGGCTATCCAGACGGCCTGGCGGGCCGGGAAATTCCCCTGGCCGCCAGGATAGTGGCGGTTGTCGATACCTTCGACTGCCTGACGCGTGATAACGACGGGACCAGAAAAAACAAAGCGGCCCTTCTGGAGGCGCTGAAAACCATCAGAGCACTGGCCGGCAGCCGCCTTGATCCCGATATTACCGAGACCTTTTTGAAAATGCAGATTAACAAATTCGCCCCCAAAAAAGAAAACAAGCGACCGAAAGAAACGGCTGTTACCTTATAACCACCGATAGCGAGCAAAATTTAGCCGGAACTGAGGACTTCAAATTCTCCAAAATTTATTTTCAGGCCATAACCAATTTAAATACTGAGAACCCACCATGGGAATGAACCGAAAAAGACTCGTCTTTTTAAGTCGGCTGCTGGTAATTATCACCATCGCCTATATACTTATTCTGACGCCCGGTCGAGAATATCTGAAATTCTGGGGATACGCTTTTATAGCTTTCTACCTGTTCACCAACCTGATCATACACTATTTACCTGACAGGTACTTTGAACGAGCGGCCTTCTTTTATGCCATCGTCCTTTGCGACTGCCTTCTCATCGTCAGCGGAATATACCTTTCCGGCATGGAAGGGTCTGACCTCTACCTGATTTTTTTCGTAATCGTCTGCCTGGCTACCCTGGGTTCGGAATTAAAGAATCTGGTCATAGCCAGCTTTCTGTTTGTTATCATTTACGGCTGGCTGCTATACCAGCAGGGTCTGCTCCAGGGCGACATGGCGGTCAGTTACTATCTTCGCCTGCCGTTCATACTGGTGGTGACTCTTTTTCTGGGTTATATAGTCGAGCTTCAGGCAAAAACGCACAAAGACCGCCTGCTGGAATCTGAAAAGCGATACCGTTCTTTTGTGGACAATCTGCCGATAGGTGTTTACCAGCAGGCCGCGGGCGACAACAGCCGCTTTCTTTTAATGAACAAGGCCTTCGAGAACCTGTTCGGCTACGGCAGAAAAGAACTGCTGGAGTCCGACACCGGCATCATCTACTCCGACCAGAAGCAGAAACAGGAAATTGATCGCCGCCTGGATCAGGGACAAAGCATCGAAGGCCGCCCCATGAATCTTATCCGCCGGGACGGTTCCGTCTTTAATGCCACTGTCTGGGCGCGAAAATACACTCTGGACAAAGAAGATATCATTGAGGGCGTTATTATAGATATTACCAAGCTGAAAGAAGTTGAACGCGCCCTGGAGGAGAGTAAAGAACGCCTGAGGCTGGCTGGTAAGGCCTCCTATGACCTGGTCTATGAGTTTAGAAAAGACGACAACCACCTCCTCTGGTTCGGTGATATCGATGCCAAGCTGGGTTATGAATCCGGAGAAATATCGCAAGACCGGGTTGCCTGGCACGGGTTGATCCATCCGGAAGACGCCGGCAGGCTTCAACATCCGGTAAACGGACAACAGGAAGATGGAGACGTAAATGTTTGCGAATACAGAATCAAGCACAAGGATGGGTCATGGCGATACTGGAGTGATCATTACCTGCCGGTCCGGGACGACCAGGGCGGGATAGTCAAATACATAGGTGTCTGCACGGACATCACCGAAAAAAAGGAGATGGAACATCAATTGCAGCAGGCCCAGAAAATGGAAGCCATCGGGGTCCTGGCCGGCGGGGTGGCCCACAATTTCAACAACGCCCTCATGGGCATAGTTGGGCCTGTCTCGGACCTGCTGATGGACAAAGACCCCTCTGATCCTGATTATGAGCTGCTTGAACAGATCAAGGAATCGGTCAGAGAAGCTTCTTCCATGACCAGCAATCTCCTGGGATTCGCCCGTGGCGGCGCCTATGAAATCCTGCCGCTGGACCTGAACAATTTGATCGAAAAAGAAAATCACATGTTCAGCAAGGCCAAGAAAAATATCACAATCCATGCCGATCTGGCGGAAAATCTCCGGCCGGTGGCGGCCGATAAAAGCCAGATACAGCAGGTGCTCTTGAATTTGTACCTGAACGCGGCCCAGGCCATGCCGGAATCGGGAACCGGAGATATCTTCGTCCGGACTGAAAACATCCGGCTTGATAAAAAAAAGGTGGAGCCTCATGAGCTTCAGCCGGGCGACTACGTTAAAATCACGGTCAGGGATACCGGATGCGGCATGGATGATCAGGTCATGGGCAAAATATTCGACCCCTTTTTTACAACCAAAAAAACCGGTTCCGGAACCGGACTGGGGCTTTCTTTTGTTTATGGAGTCATGAAAAACTATGCCGGGTTTATCGAAATCGACAGCAACATCGCTGAGGGTTCGACATTTAGTCTCTATTTCCCGGCCACCACCAAAAAGACGGATGAAAAAATCCGGCCTGAATCAGCGGCAGTCATAAAGGAAGGCTCCGGCACTATTCTGGTGGTGGATGATGAAGAGATGGTTTTAAAGTCCTGCGCCCGACTGCTAAAACGATTAAAATATCAGGTTCTGACGGCTGGCGAGGGCCGGGAAGCGCTGAATCTTTATGAAACCCGGAAAGACGACATTGATCTGGTGATGCTTGACATCCTCATGCCCGACATGAGCGGCGGCATGATTTTCGATAAACTCAGGGAGATCGATCCCGCAGTCAAGGTACTGCTGTGCAGCGGCTTCAGCCTCAATGATCAGATCCGGCAGATACTGGCCAGAGGCGGCCGGGGTTTTATTCAGAAACCATTTGAAATTCAGGATATATCTCTCAAGATAAAAGAACTCATAGAGGAGGAATAATCATCAGAGGCCGCCCTGTAACCATGCTTAGCAACTGTACCTGAAAGTACTTTGACGGCTCCCGGCTGAATTTATCAAACCCCGGCCCGGCCCTACCGGCCCAGCAACCGGCGGACATGGTCCAGGCTCTGGCGGGCCGGGCCGGGATCGGTGCCGACCTGGATTACCTCGAGCAGGATAATGCCGTCAAACTGTCGGAAAAAATCCAGGTAGGGGGAATAATCAAAATTGCCCTGGCCGATGATGAGGTGGTCGTCGATCTGACCGAAGTTGTCGGTAAAATGGATCTGCCGGGCGAAAGGGGTAAGCCGGGTCATGACATCGTCCAGTTCGTTATTGAGGCGGGCGTGACCGATATCCACGCAGAACCACAGGGCCGGCGAGTCCACGGCCTGGCGAATGGCCAGCATATCATCGGCGTTGCGGTCGATGGTACACGGTTCAAAGCCGATGTTTTCCAGACAGAGAAAGACATCTCGCTGACGGGCGTGTTCCGCGGTCTGCCGCAGGGCGTCCAGGTTGAGATCCCACTGGATTTCCGCCACCCGGGGAATTTTTTGACGCATCTTTTCCGAAACTACATAGTTGCCGTTATGAACGGTCACCAGCTCGCCGCCCATGTCGGCGCAAAGATCGATGGCCGCCTTGATCTGGCGGATGGATTCCGCCCGGATGCCGGAATTGAGGGCGGCCGGGTTGAGACTGTTAAAGGGAGCGTGAACCGAGAGGCGCAGGCCGGCCGCAGCCGCCAGTCGCCGGGCCTGCTGCCGCTGCCCGGCGGTTACCTCGTCGCAGACGCACTGGGGAAACTCGCCGGACAGTTCGACCGCGTCATAACCCAGATCAATGGCCATCTGGATGGTCTCCAGCACCGGCAGCAGCATAACCGCCACCCCGGACATTCCGATTCCGGGCATGGTCCCTCCCTTCGCCCGCCCAATCAGGGCGTAAAAGTATTGAGCTTGTCCTGGCTGGCCACCGTTCCGGTGGCGCCGATAAAATTTTCCCGGGTCATGGCATTAAGAATATCCCGGTCCGGCGGGGTATAGGCCGCGAAACGCCGGCCCGGTTCGGTCCGGCCGATGACGACGCCCCGTTCAGGCTCATCGTCGTGATTAAAGGCAACCGTCCAGGTTTCCACCCGGGCCGAACCGGACGGCTCCGGATCGGCCGGCGGCGAGGGCCGATCGTCAATCTCTTGCTGGCAGGCATCGTCGACACTGGTCCAGGCCGGGGACGGTCCCGGTTCGGTACTGTAAATACCCACCGAATGCTTGGACATGTAGAAGGAATTGCCCGTAACCAGTCCCTTACAACCCGGATTTTCCCGGATCTTGTCGAACATCCGGGCCAAAGAATGCATGACGTAATTGTTACCGGGGCCGCCGAAATACGGCAGGCCGCCGGTAACCGTCAGGTCGCGGGGATCATCCTCGGCAATGCCCAGCATGTCGCGGGTTATCTGAACCGAAGAGGGAAAGCAGCTGTACAGATCAAAAGCCTCGATTTCGGCGATGGTGGTATCGGCCATGGCCAGCGCTTTTTGACCGATAATCTTGATGGCCGGCGAAGTGTAATAATTTTCCCGGTTGAGCAGATACCAGTGGTCTTTGGCCTGGGCCTGGCCGTGACAATAGACAAGGCGGGAAGGAGACACCCCCAGCTTACGGGCCTGGCCGTGGGAAGTCACGATCAGCGCCGCCGCCTGGTTGACCAGCAGCATGGCGTTCATCAGCTTGGTATAGGGAAAAGCGGTCCGGCGATTGTTCGGGCCGGGGGTAATGATCTCCTCCGGGGTTCTTTCCCGGGGAAACCAGGCCAGGGGATTGGAGGCCGCCACTTTCGTCAGGCCGCTCATGAGCCGGCCGATCCGCTGCTGATGATCTTCAAAGGAGCGCTGGTAATGACCGCGCAGGGCGTTCTCAAACAGGGGATAAGAAACAGCCGGCACGGACAGGTTGTGGATATGCTCGGTCTCGGTGGCCCCGTCCATGGCGCCGAGGGAGGTAAACTGGATCGGCTGCGGCCGCCGGGATTCGGCTCCCCAGTCCAGAGGATGACCGGCCTTGGCGGCGGCGCGCCGGGTCTGCTGGGCTTCGGCCCCGGCCAGAATCACCATCCCGGCCCGGCCGGCGGCAATCCGGCCCATGGCGTCATGGAGCATGGTCTGGGGCGAGGTGCCGCCGAAACCGGAAACCAGGCCTTCAACCTCGTCCAGGCCAAGCCGGTCGGCCAGGCAGCCGGGAGGATTATCAAGCCCGTCACCGGTAAACAGGGTGGTGACCATGAGCCGATCGGCCGTTCGCAGGGCCCGCTCGTTCAGGCCGGCATCGACCGCGGCCGCCAGCACGGCGTCGGCCATCAGCGTCAGGGGAGATCGGGCCGTGGCCAGGGAATCCCATTTTTCAGTAATCTGTCCGGCCCCGATAATGACCGGTCTGCTATCATCCGTCATAATCCCGCTCCTTGCCGCAAGATGGGTTTCGGGGCACCCGGACAGATCACCGACCCGTCATGTTGTCATATCCAGTGGACCGGCGGCGTATCCCGCTTGACCGGCTTGTCAATTTTCCCCCTGGGATAACCGACGGCGATGCTGGTGACCGCCTTGTACCGGGAGGGGATGCCGATCTTTCTGCGGAATCCCGCCATCAGCGGCATACCCAGCGGCTCCATGGGCAAAGACACATAGCAGGTTCCCAGCCCCAGGGAGTGCGCCGCCAGCACCATGTTCTGGGCGCAAATCCCCACGTCCAGATCGGGATTACTGATGCCCCGTTTGTCCTTTAATATCAGGATAACGGCCGGCGCGTCAAAGAATATCTTGTTATCAGAGACATCGGCTTTTTCCATGGCGGTAATAGGGCGCGGATCCATCTTGTTGGGACTGAAGTAACTGGCCACCGAAAAAATAACCGTTTTAACCAAAGACCGTTTACCGGATTTGCTCAGGTACATGTTTTTCATTTTGCGTAAAACCGTCATGGAGCGGCGCTCTAATTCCCTGATAATTGGCTGGCTGGTCATGACGATAAACTTGTAGGGCTGGTTATTGCCGGCCGAAGGCGCGAAACGACCGGCCTCCAGGAGGCGGGTCAGCATTTCCGGCGGCACCTCCTTGTCCTTGAACAAGCGGTTGGAACGTCTGGTATAAATAACGCGTTCCGTCTCCGTCAGTGATTCGCTGATATCCTCAAAAGAACGGTTCTTTTCTCCCGGCAGCGGCTCCGGCGGGGCCATCTTCTTTTCCAGCAGGCTCTGGTAGCGGCCGGCCGGGACATCATAGCTGCCGCTCATGATAATGGCGTCGGTCGGGCAGACCACCAGGCAGTTGCCGCAGTTAATGCAGGCCTGCTCGAACCCGCCGTAACCGACCGGTACCGGCACCTCGTCCTTTTCCCAGCGATACCCGTAGCAGGGACAGGTCTGGTAGCACCGGCCGCACCTGGTGCACAGAGATTCGTCGATGTGGCGCTCCGGAAAGTGCATTTCCGGCAGATAGGCCTGTTTAAAAGAGTCCAGCATATATCACCTCCACCTTTATAGTTGAACCACGTTTCCGGCATTGGGATCAAACTCGTCTTTTAAAACCCGGTCCAGGGGTTTTTCCGAGACGGTCTTGGGAATCTCATCCACGATCTGCAGATAGGTCGGCACGCTGTTGCGTTCCAGACCATTCCGGCAGGCCTGCTTAACGCCGGCGATGTCTATTTCACTACCGGCAAAAGGTGCCACGGCGGCTACCAGGTCGCTTTCGCCGGGCGCGCCCGAAGCAGCCGGCACCCCGTAAACGCACACCTCGGAAACGGAATCCTCTTCACCAACAACCTTTTCCACCAGGTCGGGCTGAATAAAATCGCCCTGACGACGCAGGCCGCCGCCCTTCCGAAAATCAAAATAGAAAAATCCGTTCTCATCCTGATGACAGATATCACCGCTGCGCAGCCAGCCGCCCCGGGTCTTTTCCTGGGAGGCTTCGGCGTTGCCGTGATAGTTCACCTCGGTGGCACCGCTGACCATGCGGCTGATCAATTCGCCCTTTTCTCCGGGCGGCAGCTCCTGGTCGTTCTCGTCGACGATTTTCATCTCCACCATGCCTTCGGGCGGTTTGCCGAAAGAGCCGACCGGGCCGGTACCGGGCGGATTGTGGGCCAGGCCGCCTTCCACGGCGGCGTACCATTCATGGATCCTGACCTGGAAACGTTTTTCAAAATCCTCCCAGATGGCCTGGGGGGTGCCGGCGCTGATGACCTTGCGGACGGGGTTGTCGCCGTCGTCCGGCCGGACGGGCTCGTTGTAGATGCCGGCCATCATGCCGCCCAGCAGGGAAAAGGTGGTGCAATTGTATTTGCGGCAGATGTCCCAGATGCGGCTCTTGGTGAACCGTTCGCTGATGACCGCCGGCAGGCCCTTGGCCAGGGAGGGGAACAGGGTGACCGACTGGGCGTTGCCGTGGGTCAAAGACAGTCCGGTGTAAGGCCGGTCGTCCGGCTGGTACTGCCACAGAAAATCGGCCATAAAGGCGTAAATCATGAACCGGTCCTGCTTCAGGACGACTCCCTTGGGATCGCCGGTGGTGCCGGAAGTATGAATGATCTGGGCCGGCGCGGTGGGATCAAAGGCCAGAGCCCCGTCCGGCAGGTCGCCGGAATACCCGTCCAGTACCTGGCTCAAGACCGGATAGTCTTTATTAACGGGAATATTGTGATGCGGCCGGTAAAGCACCCCGACAATCGGAATGTCCTTGATCTCGTCGGCGATCTCTTCCAGCCCCTTCAGAAACTGATCTTCCACCAGGATACCCCTGGCGCCGGTATTTTTTATCTGAAAAGCCAGCTTCCTTCCCCGGGACCGGGGATCCACCGGAACCACTATAGCGCCGATGGTCACCGCCGCGAACATGGCATAAACAAACTCCGGATGATTTTTCATCAAAAGGACAAAAGTATCACCCTGACCAACCCCGGCCTCAAGCAGAGCCCGGGCCATCTGATTGCTGCGGGTAAAAAGATCGGCGTAGCTCAGCGGCTCATCACTGCCGTCCTCATTCACGAACACCAGAGCTGTCTGATCGGGATCCGCGACCGTCAGCCCGATACCTTTGAACATGGGCAGATCATTGATTTCTGTAGACATGATTCCTCCCTCCTTGAATTAAAGAATCTCCCCATGGAGGAGCCGATCAGATGGCGCCGGGGGAAGCCTTTGCCTTTCCCGGCCGGAAACGCCATCGGCTTTCTTCCGGGGACGTTGTTATCTATTGGCGGCGCAGAAAGACCGGGCGCCGGGACAGGACCGGCAGCCGAACCGCTTGAACAGATTGATGCGATTGACCTCGTTGGTCCCCTCGTAGATCTGCAGCAGCTTAACGTCCCGCATCATCTTTTCCGCCAGATGATCGTGGCGGACACCGGGCTGTCCCATGATTTCCAGGGCCAGACGGCAATTGACGACAGCGGCGTCGGTACCGGCCACCTTGGCCAGGGATCCCAGCCCGTCCACCCGGTTGATCTCTTCATCACTTTGATAATCAAAACTGAACTTCTGAAACAGACGGGTAATCAGAGCGGACTCAAACATCCGATCGCAAACGGCATCCGCCAGGCGTTTCGGGATCATCCGGAGACCGTAATAAAGCGGCTTAAAATTGAGCAGCTTCCAGAGGCCGTGGAGGCCGTTGGCATAACCGACCTCCAGGTAGGCCAGCCTGGCCAGGACAACGTTTTTATACATCTCGGCCAGCTGATGCTGACACCATTCATGATTGATCAGGCGGGTGCCGTCCACCTCAGTATCACCGGCGAATTGCAGGGCGACTTCATAGGCCCCCCGGGCGGCCCCGGCCCCGAAGGCCCCTACCCCGAAGCGGGAGGCGCCCCAGATATAAGCCAGGAGCTGTTCCGTGGTCTGCCTGGTCCCCCGGGACAACCTTGAAAAATGAGACCTGTCCCAGACCACGTTTTCCTCCGGCACGAAACAATCGCGGAAGACCAGTTCACTGGCGACGCTGGCCTTTTGCCCCATCTTCTTTTCTTTTTTCCCGAAAGAAAAGCCCGCGGTACCCGTCCTGACCGCCAGGACCACCATGTTTTCCGCCCCTTTGTTCAGGTCTGTGTAGGCGAAGACCGTGTGCCAGGTGGACAGGTGGCCGCAGCTGATAAAAATCTTGCTGCCGTTCAGAACGTAGCCGCCGTCCACCGGTTTGGCCTGGCAGGCCAGGGAACCGGTATCCATGAACTCCACGTTCTGGGAATCGGTGCCGGCGTCCGGTTCGGTCATGGCAAATGAGATGAGGCAGGGGTCACCGCTCTTTTCGCCGGCGACGACCTCACGGGAAATCCGGTTGGAGAGCTTCATGTTCCAGGTCGATACCAGACCGGTGTAGCCCAGGTAGTGAACGCCCACCAGGTTGCCCATTGACAAACAGACCGAGGCCAGCTCCTCAATGAAATAGCCGGCGCAGGAGAGTGAATAGCCCTGACCGCCGAAAATCTTGGGCAGAAACAGGGTGTACAAACCCCATTCATTGGCTTTCTTGACGAAATCCCAGGGCAGATAATCGGGATCTTCGTGCAGGCGGCGATCCATCTGCAACACCAGGGGGCGGGCTACCTCGTCGTTGAACTTCCTGGCGATGGCCACGACCCTGGCGGTCTCACGGATAATTCCTTTCGGCTGCCGGCCGGTGGCCCGCAGGCTGCAGGTGATATCATCGAAATCAGGCTCCCGCCGGATCAGCGTCCGAATTTGCGCGCGTGACAACATAACCGCCCCTTTTTTAAGTGATTACCAGTCCGCCTGCAGAATGGTCAGCACCATGGCCGCTTCTTCAATGCCGATGTTACCGCCGCCGTTTTCAGCCAGGGCGACACGGGCCTTTTCCACCTGGCGGCCGTCGGCTTCGCCGCGCAACTGCCAGACCAGTTCCGCGATCTGACCGGCTCCGGTGGCGCCCACCGGATGCCCCTTGGATTCCAGTCCGCCGGAAGGATTGATGGGCAGCTTGCCGCCAATAGCCGAATGTCCCTCTTCCGCGAAAATACCGCCTTCACCGCGGGGACAGAAGCCCAGAGATTCGGTGTTCAAAACCTCCCCAAAAGCGGTGGCGTCATGGAACTCGGCCACGTCGATATCCTCCGGCCCCACCCCGGCCCGCTCATAAGCCGTCTTGCTCAGACGTTCGCCGATATCCGGCTCGTCAAAACCACGGTCCATGCCGCTGCCCACCACGGTGGCCAGAATCTTGACCGGCCTGGCAGCGCTCAGCTTCTTGAGATAGTCCCTGGAACACAGGATCACCGCCGCGGCGCCGTCACCCACCGGCGAACACATGGGCCGCGTCAGGGGGTAAGCCACCGGCGGAGCTTCGAGTATCTCCTCCACCGTGAAAGGCTGCCGATACTGGGCGTAAGGATTGTGAACGCTGTTGTTGTGGTTCTTGGAACTGACCACGGCCAGCTGCCGTTGGGTCAGGCCGTACTTGTCCATGTGCATACGGGTGCCCATGGCGTAAATTTCCATAAAGGCGCTGCCGCCCTGAGAGGACTTTTCCGCCTTGACCTCTCCCCGGGCCTCGGCCTCCTGGCGTTTTTTCTCGGCGTCCTCTTTCATGGCCTTGACGATCATCTCCAGTACTTCCACGTCGGCCGAGGCGGAAAACAATTTCAGCCGTTTTTCCCGGTCTTCCATGTACATCTTTTCCATGCCCAGGACCAGGCCCACGTCATGAAGTCCCAGGGCGATGTCCATCCAGGCCACCTGTAAAGCGGTGGCCGAGGAACAGCAGGCGTTTTCCACGTTGGTAATGGGAATATCACCGATCCCCATGGCCCGCAGGACCACCTGGCCCCGGATGGATTCCTGGCCGGTCACCAGCCCCTGGTAGGCGTTCCCGACCACCGCCGTCTGGAGATTTTTCTGCTCGATACCGGCATGCTCCAGGGCGCGGTTGACGGCTTCGGCCGCCAGGGTCTTCATGTTTTTATCCATATGCTTGCCAAACCTGGTCATCCCTACTCCGATTACATAAACATCCCGCATAAAAGACTCCTTTTTAAGATTCGTGTAATATTTTCAACCCGCCAGCCCCTGATTGCATCTGATGGTCTCGTAGCCAATAGTGGTCAGACGGCTTCCTGAAAAATTTCAAGCCCGGGGCTTGCGCCATCAGGAAGAATGCGGCCACACCGTGGGCGTCATAAAAATCCGGGTGATGGCGCCTGAGGCAACCAGGCGTCTGGCGACAATTTGGACTTTTCACAAGACCATCATCTTTGAAAATGCAAATTTCAGACCAGCCTGACAATTAAAATAACATTTTGATTTTTATAGATATAAATTTATCGATAGCAATCCGTTGTCCATATACAGACAAAACACCGTCCGTATACGGACAATCACGTTGCTTTTTCCCCCATGATGAATTATCCTCTTTATTATCAAACACCAGTCTTAATAACAATAAAAATGATTCGGAAAAGGTTGGGCTGATGGCAGACCACAACTTTCTGGAAGCCGCCCGGATTGAAGCGGACCTGGCTTTCCGGGCTCTGGCCCAGTCTGATCGGGAGGCCGCCCGCGCCCACTTCAATCAAGTCCTGACAAGGCTCAATTTTGATGAGTCCCGGCCTGAGGCCGGGTCTTTGCTGGTCAAGACCACCCTGGCCCTGTCTCACCTGAACTTTATCCTGGGCCGGGGTTTCGGAGAAACGATTCCCTTTCTGGAAGCCGCCCTGTCCGCCGCCCAGCACCTGGGTGACCGCCGTTCCCAGGCCCTGATCAAACTTCACCTGGCCCGGTTGTATTATTTTTCCGACCAGCGTGAGCAGGCCCTGCCGCTGTTTGAAGCGGGACGACACGAGGTGGAAGAACTGGGCGACGACGACATCCTGACCCAGTCGGCCGAATTTCTGG
>JBKHHL010000026.1:0-22378 GCA_046539175.1 Desulfosudaceae bacterium | reverse complement strand
GGAATTTTTCAAATTGTATTGCGCTTTTCAATCCGGATATGCTATCTTTAATATATCTTTTAACCGTTCTATCGCAGTATATATCGGCCTTTGCGATCGGCGGCGCATCCAACCCGGAGAAGATTTATGATCAGCACGGGATCAGAGCAGCGACGCGGTACCCGCGTAGTCTTCCGCGTCAAGGCGAAAATGGAGTATGACGGCCGGAGCATTGAAGGGGAAGTGTTGAATCTGAGCCTTAAGGGCATGCTTGTCGATACTGATATTAATATCCCTGAAAATCAGGAACTGGCCATTAAGGTTTATTTGTCCGGAACAACCTCGGAGGTAAACCTGAACATGAAAGGCGAGGTTGTCCGATCCGACCAAACCGGCGTGGCTATTGAGTTCAGGGAGATTGATCTGGACTCGTTCATCCATCTGCGCAGCGTAGTGGGCTATAACGAGGGCGATGAAGACAAGGTCATGAAAGAGTTTTATAATATTATTCATGACAAAAAAGAGTGATTGCCAGGAGGTTCCGATATTCAACTCAGGCCGCCACAGGCCAATCATTGCCAACAGGGCATCGACCGGGAACACAAATGAATCAGACCAACAGACGACGCTGGAAAAGATTTACCGTTGACGAAGCTTTTGCCGTAACCACCAGACCGTCCTTTTTTAAAATCGGCAGGCCGGTTCACACCCGCCTGGGGCCGATCAAGGATATCGGTATGGGCGGCCTGGCCGTTCAATACATGGAGAAAAAGATACCCGACAAAAAGATCAGCGGCCTGGCCGTCATGATGCCCAGTGAAGGCATCATGGTTGACCCGATCCCTTTTGAAGCGGTTAATAATTTTGAAGTAACCACCCTGCCCCATTCCAACAAAAAAGTCTGGACGCTTTGTGTAAGTTTCAGAAAATTAATGCCCCGGCAAAAAACACAATTGGAAAAATTTATCGCTGATTACGGGTTTGAAGTTATCGGCCTATAGAACCTGACCATCCCGGCCAAACCTTGAAACCGGAACAGGCAAACCAAAACAGGCAAAAAAGATTGACAATACAAGCATTATCAGCTATAAAGAATAGATTTTACGCAAATTTAAGATAAGACGGCTTCGTAAAAAGTCGAGATTTTCCTTATTGCGTCACCCCGGCGGAGGCCGGGGTCCAGTAAAATCAAATAGTTCTGGATTCCGGCCTTCGCCGGAATGACGATGTAAGGACTTTTTACGAAGCCGTCAGATAAGATGTATTCGTAAAAAGTCTAAATGGGGATGGCAAAGTCAAAAGTTCAAGATCAAGGCTCAGATTTTTTCAAGTAATGCAGATTACTTAGCAGTACGTGAAATTGGGAGAAAAACGCTGCAACGAAGATACCGGACTTTTACGAAGCCATCAAGACAAGAACAGGTCCATGACTCAATATAAGTGGTCTGATCCGCCCAGCCAGACGTCCTTTCCAGTGGCCAAAGCCGGGCACCGACTTATTATCGCGGAGGCTTTTGTTACCGGCGTTCTGGCATTGATCGGATTCGTTCTGCCGGCCCTTCTGGGATTAGCCGTAACCGCCTTTACGTGTTACTTTTTCCGGGATCCGGACCGAATTATTCCGGTTGAATCCGGGGCCGTGGTTTCACCGGCGGACGGCAAGGTTATCCTGGCCGAAAGGGTAACCAATAATCCGCTGGGTGATAGCGCCTGTATGAAAATCAGCGTTTTTATGTCGGTTTTCAACGTGCATGTCAACCGCATGCCCAGCGCCGGTAAAATCACCCGGATTCTGTATTATCCGGGGGCTTTTTTTTCGGCCAATCTGGACAAGGCCTCGGACAAAAATGAACATAACGCCGTTTTCTGCCACACTGACAGCGGCAAAGATATATGCGTGGTACAGATAGCCGGCCTGGTCGCCCGCCGGATAATCTGTTATATTAATGAAAACGATAAGATCAAGCAGGGACAGCGGTTCGGCATTATCTGCTTTGGATCACGGCTTGATCTTTACTTACCGATGGACGCCCGCCTGAATATTTCTCCGGGAGAAAAAGTTAAAGCGGGATCATCCATCCTGGCATACTTACAATGAAAAATAACAAAACTGAACACAAACGGCTTCGCAAGAGCATCTACGTGCTGCCGAACATTTTCACCACCCTGAACCTTTTCTGCGGCTTTTCGGCTGTCATCGCTTCCATTGAAGGCAGCTTCACCAAGGCCGCCCTGCTGATCCTCGCTGCCATGGTATTTGATACTCTGGACGGCAAGGTCGCCCGGGCTACCCGGACCACCAGTCGCTTCGGGGTGGAATATGATTCCCTGGCCGACCTGATTTCATTCGGCCTGGCACCGGGCCTGATGATGTATTTATGGATTCTGCAACCGCTGGGCAAATTCGGCTGGATTGCCGCCATGGTCTTTCTGGCCTGCGGAGCGCTTCGCCTGGCCCGTTTCAACACTCACGTGGACACATCCGACAATAACTATTTTACCGGCCTGCCCATTCCCGCCGGAGCCGGCATGCTGGCGGCCCTGGTCCTCTTATTGTTCAGATTGGAGGTCTCGGCCCAATCCTTGCCATTCCTGATTTACCTGGTACCGGCCAGCATGTACGCCCTGTCTTTCTTGATGGTCAGCTCGGTTCCCTATGCCAGCTTTAAAAAAATGCCGGCCTTTCTGATCAGGGCCAAAAATTTCAATCTGCTGGTTATTTCCGTTTTATCGCTGGTAGTCCTGATCCAGGAACCAATCTTATCCGCCTTTGTCGTCATTTTACTGTATACCTTTTCCGGGCCGATCGGCGCGATCCGCCGATTTGCTTTCGGTCACCACCAGAATCATGCTGCTGAAAGTGAGTCTCATACTCCCCGGACATAGAGAACAGATTCCATATTATACCTGAAACAGGCGTCAAGCCCCGGCAAAAAGAGTCGCTGACGTTTGCCGGCCGCGCCTCGCAAGGCTTGACAAATTCAAACTGAAGGAGATCTTATGACAAGCAGAAGATACAACATTGCCGTAATCGGCGGTGATGGTACCGGTCCGGAAGTTACCGTCGAGAGCATTAAGGTTCTGGATGCCGCTGCCAAGGCGTACGGCTTTGAATTAAACTACACCAATTATGACCTGGGTGGGGAGCACTATCAAAAAACCGGCGAAATATTAAACGATGATACCATTGCCAGGCTGCGGACCGCCGACGCCATCCTGCTGGGCGCCATCGGACACCCCGATGTCAAACCGGGCATACTTGAAAAAGGACTGCTTTTGAAACTGCGGTTTACTTTTGACCAGTATATCAACCTGCGCCCGGTCAAGCTTTATGAAGGAGTTTATACTCCCATCAAGGATAAGGGGCCGGCCGAGATAGATTTTACGGTTATTCGCGAAAACACGGAAGGCCTCTATGCCGGTGCCGGCGGTTTTCTCAAGCAGGGAACCGCCGATGAAGTGGCCCTCCAGGAATCCATCAATACCCGTAAAGGAGTAGAGCGCTGCCTTCGTTTCGCCTTTGAGTATACCCGGGCCAGAAACAAGTCCAGGAAGCTGACCCTGTGCGGCAAGACCAACGTTCTGACATACGCTTTTGATCTCTGGGAAAGAACCTTCTACGAGGTCGCCCGGGAATATCCCGACATCGAGACCGATTATGCCCACGTGGACGCTATCTGCATGTGGATGGTCAAGAACCCGGAGTGGTTCGACGTGATAGTGACCGACAACATGTTCGGTGACATCATCACCGACCTGGGCGCCATGATCCAGGGCGGCATGGGCGTCGCCGCCGGCGGCAATATCAACCCGGAAGGCGTTTCCATGTTCGAGCCCATCGGCGGCTCGGCTCCGAAATACACCGGCCTGGGTATTATTAACCCGGTCGCGGCCATTATGGCCGGCAGCTTGCTGCTGGACCACTTAAAAGAGACGGAAGCCGCCGTGGCCATTGAAAAAGCGGTCATGAAAGCCATCAAGGATATGGACAGCGTCGAAGCCAGGAAAATGGGCATGTCCACCGGTGAGGCTGGTGACCGGGTTGTCGAATATCTTGATTAACGAGTTTCCATCCATATCAAATGGATGGACACTAATGAATGATTGGAGAGGTTTTTATGGCTGAAAAAAAATATAACGTGGCAGTCGCCGGCGCCACCGGCCTGGTCGGCGGCCAGATGCTGCAATGCCTGAAGGAAAGAAATTTTCCCGTCAATAATCTAAAAATGCTGGCCTCTTCCCGTTCCGCCGGGCGCACCATCGAATTTAAGGGCGAAACTTTCACGGTGGAAGAATTGACGGCCGACTCTTTCAAGGATGTTGATATCGCCTTTTTTTCCGCGGGCGGAGGGACCAGCCAGACCTTTGCCCCCCACGCCGCCGAAGCCGGCTGCGTGGTAATCGATAATTCCAAGGCCTGGCGGATGGACCCTGACGTGCCGCTGGTTGTCCCGGAAGTCAACCCCGGAGCGATGGCCGGATACACCAGCAAAGGCATCATCGCCAACCCCAATTGTTCCACCATTCAGATGGTAGTGGCCCTGGGGCCTATTCACCGGCAGGCAACCATCAAGCGAATCGTGGTAGCAACCTACCAGGCGGTTTCCGGAACCGGTAAGGCGGCCGTGGATGAATTGCTTGATCAGAGCCGGGCCTGTATCAACTCCGAAAAGATAAGCCGCGAAGTTTATCCCCACCAGATCGCGTTCAATTGCCTGCCTCATATCGGGGGCTTTCTGGACAACGGTTATACCGAAGAAGAAATGAAGATGGTTTATGAAACCCGTAAGATAATGGAAGATGAAACCATCGGGGTTTCGGCGACCACGGTGCGGGTGCCCGTCTTTTACGGCCATTCCGAGTCGGTTAATATTGAAACCGTTCATCCCATCTCGCCGGAAGAGGTCACCGCGCTGCTGTCTGAGGCTCCAGGAGTAACGGTAAAGGATGACCCGGGCAAAAACATTTATCCTCTGGCCACTGAAGCCGCCGGCCAGGACGACACTTTTGTCGGTCGTATCCGCCGGGATGAGTCTGTTGCCAATGGCATTGACTTGTGGATAGTTTCGGACAACATCAGAAAAGGCGCCGCCACCAACGCCGTGCAAATCGGTGAGTCCTTGATCAAAAATTTTCTGTAAGAATTTCCCGGGAAAGCAGACAGCCGGCATATTTAACCCGGATATTTCATGAAATATCCGGGTTAACCGGATAGATGACAGATCAATCCGGATTTTCAGTATTATGGAGGAAAAATCAAGTGCAACGGATACCCATTACGAGAAACGGTTATGAATCACTGCAAAAGGAACTGGCGCGCTTGAAATCCGTGGACCGGCCTCAAACACTCATTGAACTGGCCGACGCCCGGGCCCACGGTGATCTTTCCGAAAACGCGGAGTACGACGCCGCCAAAGAAAAACACGCCTTTATTGAAGGCCGCATCAACGACCTGAGCAACAAGCTGGCCAACGCCGATATCATTGATCCGGGCACGCTCAATAAAGACAAAGTCGTTTTTGGCTGCAAGGTTCTGCTGGAAAACATTGACACCGGCGAAGAGGTAACGTATCAACTGGTAGGACAGGATGAAGCCAATATCAATCAGGGATTGATTTCCGTGGCCTCACCACTGGGCATGGCCATGATCGGGAAAACACCCGGAGATGAAATTACCCTCCAGGCACCCGGCGGCAAAAGGTCCTATGAACTGGTGGATATATTGTAAACAGTGTCCGGATCAAAGATGTCCGATTCTGGTCCGACGCTTAAAAAAAATTACCGGAGGTAGATAAAGTGGCGCGAATCACTGTTGAAGACTGTCTGAAAAAAGTGGGATCACGTTTCGAACTTGTTCATCTTGCCGCGCAGCGGGTCAGACAGATCCGAGAAGGATCTGAATACCTGGTTATTTCTCCGAAAAATGAAGACATTGTAGTGGCCCTGAGGGAAATCGCCGCCGGAAAAGTAACCCAGGAGACCATTGAAGCGGCCGGTGACTTGTTTATAAATGACCCCGTCAACTCTTTTATCGATGAAGAAGAGGAAGACCTCGAAGAGCCCCAGGACTCGCCTACTCCGGATGAAACAACTGCTTCGGAAGACGAGGATGAGTTTGTCGAAGACGAAGAAGATGATGATGAGGACGAGGACGAAGAGGACGAAGAGGACGAAAAATAAATTTTTGCCTGGTGACACTCACCCATGAACGGCGGCAGATACAAACGAATCAACCAGGCGGTTGGCAAGGCTATCCATCAATATGACCTGATCGCCGACGGAGACCGGATCTGCGTCGGGGTTTCCGGCGGCAAAGACAGCCTGACCCTGTTGTGGCTGCTGCAGGAGAGACTGTCCAGGATCCCCATTAATTACGAACTTTTCGCCTGTTACGTGGATCCGGGATTTGACGGCGGTTTTGCTGACCCACTGACGGAATTTTGCCGGGACCGGGGCTGGCACCTGCGAGTAGAATACACTGATGGCGGCCTGGTCGCCCACAGCGACGTCAACCGGGAAAACCCTTGTTTTTTATGTTCACGCCTGCGCCGCAAAAAACTTTTCGAAATTTCAACCGAGCTGGGCTGCAATAAACTGGCTTTGGGACACAATAAGGACGATATCATTGAATCGCTCTTTTTGAATATGTGCTACGCCGGTGAAATCAGTACCATGCTGCCCTGTCTGCCCATGTTCGGCGGCGAAGTCACGATTATCAGGCCATTGGCCCTGGTTGAAGAGAATCAGACCCAAAGATTCGCGGAAGACAACCATTTTCCGGTTTTTAACAATCCCTGCCCCACGGCCGACAATTCCAAAAGAAAAAAAATAAAAATTATGTTGCAACAATTGTATCAACATAATAAGAAAATCAAAGGCAACATCTTCAGAGCCATGGGCAATGTTAAAACAGATTACCTGTTGAACAATACCAAAAGGACTTCCCTGCCAACTGAAAAAGATGGAAGACATTCAAAACAGACCTGACTACCGTGACATGCCCATTGACAAGGTAGGTATTAAAAATCTCCGCTACCCCATCAAGGTACTTGACCGCGCCAACGGCACCCAGCAGACAGTTGGCTCGCTGAACATGTACGTCAATTTGCCCCACGACAGCAAAGGCACCCACATGAGCCGCTTCGTGGAAATGCTGCACATGTTTCAACCTGAAATATCCCTGAAAACTTTTGCCGTCATCCTGGACCAGATGAAAAAAGATCTGGATGCCGAGTCAGCTCACATGGAAGTCACTTTCCCCTATTTTATTGAAAAACAGGCTCCGGTCAGCCTGACCCCGGCCTATATGGAATATACCTGCAAACTGACCGGTACCAGCACCCCGGACGGCAAGGTAGATCTGATTTCCGAAATTTTCGTCCCCATCTCTTCGGTCTGTCCCTGTTCCAAGGAGATCAGTGACGGCGGCGCCCATAACCAGCGCGGCGAAGTCCGGCTGGCCATCCGGTTTAAAAAGTTCGTCTGGATTGAAGACATGATCGAGCTGGTGGAAAAAAACGCCTCCAGCGAGCTCTATTCGGTTTTAAAACGGGCTGATGAAAAACACGTCACTGATAAGGGTTATGACAACCCCAAGTTCGTGGAAGATATAGTGCGGGATATTGCCGTGGAATTAAAGGCCGATACCAACATCACCTGGTTTTCCATCAGCGTTGAAAACTTCGAATCCATCCATAATCACAGCGCCTACGCCACCATCACCTGCGGCGAACTCCCCCGTCTTAAAAAACCCTGACGCCCCCCGAGACGGCCCCTGCCCCCCTTTGAACGCCCCGAGGGATAATTCCCGTAATACCTTTATAATCACAACCCTGCCGGCGATATGCCGGAAACGAAATAATGACGGCCATAATCAGGAAACATCCAGAGAGCCGATGATATCGGCGACGGCCGGTATCTGGCGGTCATCCAGGAAGCGATCAATACCAGCGACAATATCCATGGTAGCTCGGGGATTGACGAAATTGGCCGTACCCACCTGGACCGCCGTGGCCCCGGCCATCAAAAACTCCAGGGCGTCAGTGGCGGTCAGGATACCGCCGAGACCGATCACCGGCACCTGAACCTGCCGGGCCACTTCCCAGGCCATTTTCAGGGCCACCGGTTTAATGGCCGGGCCGGAAAGGCCGCCGGTGATAGTGCTTAACCGCGGCCGCCGGGTGTGAATATCCACGGCCATGCCCCCCAGGGTGTTGATCAGGGAAATGGAGTCAGCCCCGGCCTCGGCCACGCTGCGCGCGATCACCCCCACCTCGGTCACGTTGGGCGTCAATTTGACCATCAGATGCTGCCTGGTTCTTTTTCGGACGGCGCCGACGACTGCCGCCGCCTGCCCGGGATCAACCCCGAAAGCCAGTCCACCGGTCTTGACATTAGGACAGGAAATATTGATCTCAAGACCGTCAATCGCCTCCAGCCCGGATAATTCGCCGGCCAGGGCGGCGTACTCCTCGATTTCCCGGCCATAAATATTGACCAGAAGGCGGGACGACAAGCCGGTTAAAAAGGGAAGCTTATCCCGGACAAAGGCCTCCAGCCCGATATTTTCCAGACCGATGGCGTTAAGCAGGCCGCCGGTGGTTTCCACGATTCGCGGTGGCGGATTGCCGGCAGAGGGCGCCAGGGAAATACCCTTGACGATAATGGCGCCCAGGCGATTCAAATCAACCAGATCATCATACTCCCGGCCGTATCCAAAGGTACCGGAGGCGGTCATGACCGGGTTGGCCAGCTCAAGACCGCCGATGTCAACAGACAGGTCACTCACCGGCTGCTCCACTTGAATCTGCTGGGGGTTGCTCTTCCATCCGGGCCAGTCGTTTCTCCACCACGGCCACCCTGGCCGCCAGGTTCATCAGATAGGCCGGTTCCGGCTGCTTGGGCTCGCTTTTGCCGTCATACTCGACCGCCCGCAATCGCTGGATGACCCGGTCGTGGTCACCGCCCTCTTCTTTCAGACTGACCGCCACCAGGGAAAAAAAATCCCGGGCGTGTTGAATCGCGGTGGGAATAAAGTCCCGGCAGTCCTGGCCGGTATAAACATAAGTGTGGCCAAAGCACAAGACATCAATATCAAGGGATTCCAGTTGCCGCATGGAAGCAAGAAAAGTATCAAAGTCCACCAGAAAATCAGTCACCACGTAACCGGTATAATCCGGTATGCCCAGTGCTTCGGAGGCGATCAGGATCTTTTTTTCGGGAATATAATAACTAAGGCAGTCCCGGGTATGGCCGGGTGTTGCCATGACCTGAACAGTAACGTCATCGGAGACGGAGATCTCATCACCCGCTCGCAGTAGACGATCCACGGAAAAGGGCTCAAAGGGCCGGCCGGTATCAGCCGGATCCAACCCGTAGTCGGCGGCCGCGGTTTCCGCGGCCCGGCTGAGCGTGCTAATTCGCTCCACCACGCTGGGCTTTTTCATGAGGTCATCGACTTTGGACGAGGCGCACACCTTCAGGTCCGGATATTGTTCCTGGAAACGCGACACCGCCCCTATATGATCAAAATGAGAATGGGTCAGGCAACAACAGGCCGGTTCACGCCGGGCCAGTATCTGTCCGGCGTGTTCAAGATATGGCCCGGCCAGGCAGGTGAAGCCCGCGTCAAACAGCACCGGCCGGTCACCGTCCAGCAGAAAAACCGGCACATCGGCACTGCCCAGAACATAAAGTCCGGGCACTATTTCACCGGTTCGGTTTATTATCATGAGGCTTCCCGTTTTCCGGATGAGTCATAACTGACGGCCGCGCCCAAATCAACTCGGGAAATATCCGGGCTAACCGCCATGATTGTCAATGGTCGGGCGTATAGGTAGCGCAGGCGTTATCCGATTCCCAGACCGACACCCTGGAGACACGGACAGGCTTGCCGGCCAGACTCTGGCTGAGCTGGCCGGCAATCAACACGGCGATGTTTTCCGACGAAGGGTTGAGGCCGTTGTTAAAGTACTCCAGATCATTTAGAAAATGGTGATCCAGCCGATCGACAATGGCATTGACATGGTTTTTCAATTCTCCGAAATCCATCAGCACTCCGGCGTCGTCCAGTTCCGGACCGCTGACGCAGGCCTCGATCTTCCAGTTATGGCCGTGAAGATTTTCGCATTTTTCCGTCACCATTTTCAGCTGATGAGCGGCGGCAAAATGAGTCAGTACTTTTAATTCAAACATGACAATTACTCCAGGTAGCTGAGGCTGTCCTGTTTCTACCGGGATCCGGCGCTCTTTTTAAACAGATTCTTGAGCCGGTTGGAAAATTTATCCTCCTCCAGCCGGGAAAATTCCTGCAACAGTTCTTCCTGCTTTTTACTGAGGTTGACCGGCGTTCTTACATCCACCTGAATAATCTGATCTCCGCGGCGCTTGGTGCGCAGGGAGGGGATGCCCTCGCCGGCAAACCGGAAGGTATCTCCGTACTGGGTTCCCCTGGGGATCTCCAGTTCCTTTTCGTCAGTCAGGGTTGGTACCTTGATGGTAGCACCCAGAGCGGCCTGAACAAAGGAAATTTCCATCAGGCAGACGACATCGGTGTCATTGCGTTGAAAAAATTTGTGGGGCTTGACGTTGATGACCACGTACAGATCACCGGGAGAAGCACCAGGCCCGCCGGGTTCCCCTTCGCCGGTTAAGCGCAGCTTGGAGCCATTGTCCACCCCGGCCGGAATTTTCAAGGCCACGTTTTTTTTAACCCGGACCTTGCCGGCTCCGCGGCATTCCGAACAGGGCGAAGTAATGGCCCGGCCGGTGCCCCGGCAGACAGGGCAGGTTGTTTTGACCATGAAAAAACCCTGGGAACGGGTGACATGGCCGCTGCCACCACACTGGGAACAGGTTTCCGGGGAAGTCCCCGGGGCGCAGCCACTTCCCTCGCAACTCGAACAGGGATCCATTTTTTCCAGCTCGATCTCGGTTTCTTTGCCAAAAGCGGCTTCCATAAAATCAATGGTCAGGTCATAACGCAGATCATCTCCGCGCTGAACCCGCCGGCCACCACCCCGGCGACCCGAGCCAAACCCGAAAAAATCTTCGAAAATATCACCAAAACTGGAAAAAATATCCTCAAAGCCCCCACCGCTCCGGCCGTTACCCATGCCGTCCAGGCCGGCGTGACCGAACTGATCATAGATCTGCCGCTTTTCCGGATCACACAAAACCCCGTAGGCCTCCGAAGCTTCCTTGAATTTTTCTTCGGCCTTTTTATCTCCGGGGTTCTTATCAGGATGATATTTAAGCGCGATTTTTCGATACTGCTTTTTCAGTTTCTCGCTGGACACATCGCGGGAAACTCCCAAAATTTCGTAGTAATCTCTTTTCTCAGCCATAAACTACCTGATTTCCTTGTTTGTTTTTCTTAACGGCTCCGTGAAAAGTTATTTCTTAACAACCGGCGGTCAGGTTGAGACCGTCCGTAATCATAGTGACACGAGCAATCAGATTTTTCAGGAACCATCACCTGGTTATAATAAATCCAAGTCCGGAGGGACCGCGCCAATCCCCCGACTAAAACAGGGTAAAACATAAAAATAAGTACTCAGCTCCGGATGTCAACATTACCGGAACCGGCTTAATCTGAAAACGACTCATTGATGACGGTATTCCGCCGCCACTCGAGATCGTTTTTTTCAGGATAATCAATATTATAATGAAGCCCCCGGCTTTCTTTCCGCCGCCGGGCGCATTCAATGATCAGATCAGCCACCGTGGCGATATTCCGAAGTTCCAGCAGATCCGAAGTGACCCGAAAATTCCAGTAATACTCCTTAATCTCCGAGTTAATCAGATCAATCCTTTTTTTGGCTCGTTCCAGGCGGCTATTGGAACGAACAATACCAACATAGTTCCACATGAACAGCCGGATTTCATCCCAGTTCTGGGAAACGGTGATAGCCTCATTGCTGTCGGTGGTACCGGTGTCGTCCCACAAGGGCAGGCCGTTGTCTGACTGATCCGGTATAGTGGCCAGCATCCGGGAGGCTGCGGTGGCGGCATTGTCGGCAAAAACCACCGCTTCCAGCAGGGAATTACTGGCCAGGCGATTGGCCCCGTGCAGGCCGGTGCAGGCCGCTTCCCCGACGACAAACAGGCGGTCAATATTGGTTTTGCCCTCCAGGTCGGTCATAACTCCGCCGCACATGTAATGAGCCGCCGGTACCACCGGTATCGGATCCGTGGTCATGTCGATGCCGTATCGCAGGCATTGCCCATAAAGGTGCGGAAAGCGCTCCTTGATAAAATCCGGAGGCTTATGGGAAATATCCAGATAGACATAATCATCACCGCGCCGCTTGATCTCGGTGTCTATGGCCCGGGCCACCACATCCCGGCAGGCCAGTTCGCCGGCCGGATCATATTTTTTCATAAAAGCTTCACCGGAGGTGTTCACCAGCAGGGCCCCTTCACCGCGGATTGCCTCTGAAATAAGAAAGTTCTTGGCTTCCGGATGAAACAGGCAGGTGGGATGAAACTGAACAAATTCCAGGTCAGCCACGGTGCAACCGGCCCGATAAGCCATGGCAATGCCGTCGCCGGTGGCTATATCGGGATTGCTGGTGTATGCGTAGACCTTACCGGCGCCTCCGGTGGCAATCAGGGTAATTCCGGAATTAAAGGTGACTACCTTGTCCTGAGTCTTATCAAGCACATACGCGCCACAAACGTAAACATCCCGGGTTTGCACCACGGGGCCTTTTTTAATCCTGGTGGAATGGGTAATCAGATCAACAGCCACGTGATTTTCATAAATCGTGACACGGGGGTTCTTTTTAACCAAACTCACCAGGCTCTGCTCAATCTCACGGCCGGTCAAATCCCGGGCATGAACAATCCGGTTGTACGAATGGCCCCCTTCCCGGCCCAGGTCCAGCTGTTCACCCGAAGTGGTAAAATCAATCCCCAGCGACATTAAATCCTTGATAACGGCCGGACCTCTTGTGATCACATGTTCAACCACATCGGGACGGCTGAGCCCGTCTCCGGAAGACAGGGTATCGGCAATATGAGATTCAAAGGAATCAATTTCGTCTATCACCGCCGCTATCCCGCCCTGGGCCCGATTGGTATTACTGTCGGCCACCTCTTTTTTAGTGACTATGGAGACTGTTCCGGATTCCGCGGCATACAAGGCAAACCGCAACCCGGCAATGCCGCTGCCGATAACCAGGTAATCTGATTTTATTTCCATAAGTTATTACACAATCCTTAATGCGAAAGCTTAGTTGCCGGCGGGGGCTTTTCACCCCGGATATCTAACCCGGTTATTTACTTAAAATAGGGTCGTCGCTTTTCCCGCCGGCTCCGGTGACCGATCAGAATACCCAGCAGAAGCACCCCGGCGCCGGCCAGAAACCACCACAGATTCCGGCGGTCAACCTGGCGCCGCAACCGCCTGTTTTTTTCGAGCAGCTCGGATACCCGGTCATCGGATGATTGCGCCCGCTCGTCCAGCTTCTCCCGCAAGGCTTGCTTTTCCTCTACCAGCGGCTGCCGGGACTCTTCCAGGCCGGAATAATCGGACAAAAGTTGATCGTATTTTTTCTTGATCCGTTCGTATTTGATCCGGCTGGGCACCGCGGAATCAATAAAGCGGTTGTCCACCCAGCCTTCCCGGCCGGAGCGCAGACGGACCTTGGACCATTGCTCCTGACGAGCCAGGATATCAATTGCCTGTCCCAGTTGCAGCATAGCCAGGATCTTGTAATCAACGCCCGGACCTGAACGAAGCGTGATGTTGATATTATCGGTCAGATAAGCCGATTCGATGGGCATTTCCCGGGCCAATTTCGACGCGGCCGCGGCTTCGGTTTCATCAGCCCCTTCCAGTTGAGATGGCGCGGCTATCACCAGTCGCGTCGAACCGACCATAAAAACGATGATAAGAATCGCGCGGAACAACTTCATGGGCAAGTCTCCTCTAACTCTGATATTTCATGAAATATCGAAAATATTGTAACAACGTTGTAACAACGCCTGCGGAATTGATTCGTTCTCTTCCTATCACAAATTTATTCCTGATGCAAAAACAGATGCGTAATTCTGAACCGGGTGAACAAGCGGACTCTGAAGAGGCGTTTATCAACAATAAAAAAGGGATGACACTCCACCCGCGATGTACTATAATAATAAATTTGTAAATATGGGCTCAATTTTCATATACTCGTAAAAAGTCGGGATTTTCCTTATTACCTCACCCCGGCGGAGGTCGGGGGCCAGTAAAATAAAATGATTCCGGATTCCGGCATTCGCCGGAATGACGAAATAGAGACTTTTCACAAAACCGGCCTTAATGACACCGCCGGGAACCGTCCCGGCAGGCCTATACCACAACTGACAAAGGACAGACCTTACCATGACTTTTTCAATAGCCTTGGCAGGCAAAGGCGGGACAGGCAAGACAACCATCGCGGGTATGCTGATCAAATACATGACCGAACATGACAAGACCCCCATTCTGGCCGTGGACGCTGATTCCAACGCCAATTTAAATGAAGTTCTGGGGCTGGAAATAGCCAACACCCTGGGCAACGCCCGGGAAGAGATGAAAAAAGGCGACGTTCCCTCCGGTATGACCAAGGATATCTTTATTTCCATGAAAATGGAGGAGTCCATTGCCGAGGCGGACGGTTATGACCTGATCGTCATGGGCCGGCCGGAAGGTTCCGGCTGTTATTGCGCCGCCAACACCCTGCTGGTCAATTTTCTGGAAAAACTGGCTGAAAATTATTCCTGGATGGTCATTGACAACGAAGCCGGTATGGAACATATCAGCCGCCTGACTACCAGCGACGTGGATATCCTCTTGATAGTCACCGACGCTTCCCGGCGAGGTTTGCAGGCAGCCGTCAGAATCCATGAACTGGCCATGCAACTCAATATCGGCATGAAAAAAAGCTACCTGATTCTGAACCAGGCGCGCCAGGAACCATCAGAAAAAGTATTGGAAATCATCAAGGACAGCGGGCTGGAACTGGCCGGCGCTATCCCGGCCGACGACACCCTGGTGGACTTTGATTTTGAGGGACGTCCCACCATAGAACTACCCGACGACAACCCGGCCCTGAAAGCCGCTTACGCCATTTTTGATAAAATCATAGAATGAGAGCGGACGCAGCAATTAAAACAACGCCACCGGCCACAGACGATAAGCCGCCCTACGATCGGCTTGTCATCTATTACCTGAAAGGGAAAGCGGGCGATGGCCCTTTTCCCTTTGGCGATCATTTCATCGGCAACTGGGAAGAAGAGGACTCCTCTTTTCTTTTTTTCTCGCGGGCAGCGGACAACGAGGTCAAACGTTTTGTCCGGCAGCAGTCGCATCTGGATATGGCCGACATCTTCCACATGACTTATGAAGAATGGCAGTCCCTGGACTCTTTCCCCCTGGTCACCGGCGGCTGGTGCCTTTACCCGCCCTGGTTTTCCCATCCCGGACCGGCCACCGGGGGGAACCGCCCCGTCCTTCTGGATCCCGGGGTTGTTTTCGGCAGCGGCCTTCACCCGACCACGCGGGATTGCCTGGAAGCAATGGATTTGCTGCTTCGCCAACACGACCGGGAGATTAATTCAGCCCTTGATATCGGCACCGGTACCGGACTGCTGGCTGTTTGCGCGGCCCTGTCAGGAATAAGGCAGGTCATCGGCATGGACCTTAATTTCCTGGCCGCCCGGACCGCTGACCGCAATGTGCTTTTAAACGGAGTCGAACAACAGGTCATGATTGTCAAAGGAGATGCCGGAAATTTCGCCACCGCTCCGACTGATCTGCTGATCGCCAATATCCATTATGATATCATGCGCCACCTGATCGTTTCGGACGCTTTTATCGCCTGCAAATATTTTATTATTTCCGGGTTACTGCGGACACCGGCCCGGCGGATTCAGGAACAACTGGCCGAATTACCGGTAAAAATAATAAAAAAATGGAATGCCGAACAAATTTGGTGTACAATTTTAGGAAAAGTATTATAATGGCTTTTCTTATATTCAGGGAATCAATTCGGGGGGCGGATTCAGAATAGATTCGGGGGTCAATCCGAAAAAGGGGGAAGCAGCCCGTCAGAAAATGACCGCGACCGGGAAAACAGAATTGTCATGCCCGGTCAGATGGGTTACGATAAAAATTGTTCGAGTTAACCAACAGGATTGTGATCAATGTTCATTAAATGCTGGGGATCACGGGGGTCAATTCCGGTTTCCGGGCTGGAATATCTCAAATACGGCGGGGACACCACTTGCCTGGAAATCAGGACCAAATCCAACGATATTATTATCGTGGACGCCGGAACGGGTATCAGGCGCCTGGGCAACTACCTGTTTGACAATAAGGAATTCAAGTACAACCTTATCTTTACTCACGCCCACTGGGACCACCTGATGGGCCTGCCTTTTTTCAAACCTCTCTTTATGGAAAACACCTTTATCAATGTCTATCGTTGTCCCTATCCAGACCAATACGCCGAAAACATGATCACCCGGGTAATGACTCCGCCCCACTTTCCCATCCGGTACGCTGACCTTAAAGCCGAAATAAACTACCAGGAAGGATGTCCCCATCAGTTTGAGATCGGTTCGATCACCATTACCCCCATTCATCTCAGCCATCCCGGCGGCGGTACCGGCTACAAATTTACCGAGGACGGCAAATCGTTTGTGTTCCTTACCGATAATGAACTGGGCTTTATCCATGAAGGTGGCTTGTCCTATGATGATTACCTGGAATTTTCCCGGGACGCCGACCTGCTGATTCATGACGCCGAATACACCCCGGCTGAATACGGCACCCAGATCGACTGGGGTCACTCGGTTTACACGGATGTTCTGGCCATGGCCATGGAGGCCGGAGCCAAAAGGCTGGGCCTGTTTCACCTCAACCAGAACCGGACCGACAACCATATGGATGAAATTGTCCTGGACTGCCAGCGTCTTCTGGATGATAAAAACAGCTCCATGGAATGCGACGCCGTCAGTTGTGACATGACTTTTGAAGTGTAAAGACCGGATCAGCCCGGATATTTCATGAAATAACCGGGTTAGCGGCTTTGTGAAAAATTTCGGTGCCATGGCACGCGAGCTGCCTGGTCGTGTCATCCGCTGCCAGTCAGGCTCCATTCATAACCGGGATAGAAATTTGCGACGCCCCGTAGATCAATCGTTTTTAACTTTTTACGAGTACATCTTACTTGACCGTCCCGCAAACGACTTGTTACGTAACCATAATCAAATTGGCCATATTCTTTCCCGATGAAGAGCCTTAGCAACACGACCTGGATCGAAGATATTTTCCTGCCGACTCCCTCCCTGGATGACAATACCGGGGACACCGACCGCCTGCTGAACGCCCTGGCCAAACGCCTGGGGGTTGATGATGTCCAGATTGACCTGGAGTTGGCCCGGAAACTGCCGGGAGATCTGCGCCTGTGGAATTATCGAGTCCGGTGCGTGTTATTCGCCGACAGCCAGCGGTACCTCCTGGTTGGCGTCACATCCGCCGACGAACCCGAAACAACAGCCGGCCTGGCCGTGGATCTGGGCACCACCCGGGTAGTGGTCCGCCTGCTGGACCTGGCTACCGGTCGCGCCCTGTCGGAAGCCTCTTTTGAAAATCCCCAGACCCTGGTCGGCGACGACATCCTGACGCGCATCCATTACGAAAACAGCCAGTCCTCCGCTCCCGCCGACTTGCATCGCTTGATTATCGAAGGATTAAATCAGACCATTACCGACATGTGCGCCGAATCCAATCTGTCCATGAAATCCATCTACCTGGCGGCCGTGGCCGGCAACACCACCATGACGCATTTTTTTTTGAACCTGCCCACTTACTGGATTATCCGGGAACCTTATATACCGGCCGCCAACCAGCCCGGAATCGTCCGGGCATCCCTGCTGGGGATCAATGCCAACCCCCTGGCCCGCATATTTGTTTTCCCCAATATTGGCAGTTATTTCGGAGGGGATCTGCTTTCCGGAATTCTTTACTCCGGAATTCATAATAAAAAATCCACGGCGCTGCTGGTTGACGTGGGTACTAACGCGGAAGTTGTTCTGGGAAACCGTGACTGGCTGATCGCCTGCGCCGGGGCCGCCGGGCCGGCCCTGGAAGGCGGGGTGGCCGAAGTCGGTGCCAAGGCCGGGCCGGGGATTATCGATCGCGTCTCAATTCTGCCGGATTCCAACAAAATAAAAATAAGAACCATCAACAATCAGCCACCCACCGGTATTTGCGGTTCGGGATTAATCGACCTGGTGGCGGCCCTCTTCCGGACCGGGGTGATCGACATCCGCGGCAAGCTTGATCCGGACATACGGCCCGGCTGGATTAAAGACAACAACGGCATCAAGGAATTCATCATAGTGCCGGCGGAACATTCCGGCACGGGCCAAACCCTGACCTTGAGCCAGCCGGATATCGACAACCTCATCCGTTCCAAAGCCGCCATGTACACTATCCTGCGGACCCTGACCACCTCGGTGGGCCTGAGTTTCGACGATATCGCAAAATTTTACGTGGCCGGCACCTTTGGATCATTCATCAACCCGGTTTCGGCCATCACCATCGGCATGCTGCCGGACCTGCCGCCGGAAAGATTTGAGGTCCTGGGCAACAGCTCTCTGGAAGGAGCCACTCAAATGCTTGTTTCCAGAAATCATTCCCCGGAAGTCACCGCCATCAAAAAACGACTGACCTACCTGGAATTGAACGTCAATCAGGATTTCATGAACCGGTTCAGCGCCGCCAAGTTTCTACCGCACACCGACGCCTCGCGATTTCCCTCGGTAAGTCAGGAGAGGCGAACAAAAAAGGGTTAATAATGTCTCTACCCTCTTCCCGGGCCGTCTCTTTTCTGTCCGACAATCTGCTTTTGGCCGGGATCCTGCACCTGCCGGCCCACCTGCCGGCCCCCTTTGTGATCGGATGTCACGGACTTTTTTCCGACAAGGAATCCCCCAAACAGATCGACCTGGCGGCACGATGCAACCGGGCCGGCCTGGCTTATTTCCGATTCGACCACCGGGGCTGCGGGGAGAGCCAGGGAGATTTCGCGACGGTAACTTCCCTGGCGGCCAGGTGCCGCGATCTGCGTGACGCCGCCGCCGCCCTGGCAGCCCGGCAAGAGACCACCGGCCTGCGGGGTTTGTTCGGCAGCAGCCTGGGCGGCACGGTGGTGCTGGCTTCGGCCGGCCAACTGGGACCGGAGCGATTGGTCACCCTGGCGGCGCCCCTGAAAAGCGATCCCGTCATCAAGGCCCTGCGCCTTTCCGAAGATCCCACCATCGAAAAAATGCCGGCCCGATTTTTCAACCGGGACCTGCGTTTTGACATCACCGGCCTGGTGGCCGGCCTCAGCCATATCCTGATATTTCACGGCGACGCCGACGCCATCGTGCCCCCGGACAACGCCGTCACCCTCCACGCGGCCTGCGCCGACCCCAGGGAGCTGGTCCTGCTGGAAAACGGCGATCACCGCCTCAGCGCCCGGCATCACCAGGAAACCTTCATGAACCGGACCGCGGACTGGCTGATCAACTGAACAGCCGATCCAGATCGAACCGCCGCAGGGTGGCCGCCGTGGGCCGGCCAGAGACTTCATCCCAGCCCTGCTCCCGGTAATAGGCCTTGATCATGCCGGCGATTTCCTCTCCGGTGAGGGGCCGTTCACTGAAGTACTCCTTGAAGCCGGTGTTAAAACCGGAGTCGACCACCCATTGCCGGGGCACTGTCTCGACCGGTTCAGCCGGTTTTTCCCGGAGATTGATCATCCGGTACAAGGTCCAGACCCGGTCGGCGCGATGCCGCAATTGTTCGAGACTGGTGGGGATACCGGTAATGGCCTGGTACAGGGCGGCGCAGGTTTCGGCGTCATAGAAACGATTGACCTGTCCCCGGGCGCAAAGCCCCAGCGAACCCAGCACGGCAAACCAGCGATGGGAATATTTCAGCAGCGCCCCAACATTCAGGGGATCAGGGCCGGCGCCCGGCCGCTGCTCCGGCAAGATTCGATCAATATCCTGTTGTAAAACGCCCATGCGGGCCAGGTGCCGCGGAAACACTTTCCGGGGACGGCGGGCAAAATAGGTGGGCGACCCGCCCGAGCCCACGTGCGGCCCTCTTGACTCAAGCAGTTGCCCCAGTTCCATGGTACCGAACAGATCCCAGGGTATCGCCGACCCCGGACCAGTATAGGGATGCATCCCTTTGATCAGGGCCGGAGCGTGTTTATGGGCGGCCGGCCCGAAGCAGGCCGTCAGACCGGCGAAACCGTCCGCCATAACCTCGCCCAGCCCCTGCCGCCGGGCTATTTTACCGGCCCAGGCCGCCAGGGAATCCAGGGAGTCAAGGACAATGGCCGGATCATTGTCAACGGCGGGAATAATGCCGTTGGCAACCAGGTCGGCGGCCAGGCGCGTGATCCCGAAAAATTCAAACATGTCCAGCCCCAGGTCGTCCAGGTCGGCGATTAACTTGACCGATTCCCGGTAATCCTGAAACCCGTACATGAGGGGAGTAAACAGGTTGAGGGCGGAGCTGGAAGAGACCACCAGCCCCTGGTGGGAGCCGTCTTTGATCTCCACCTCGTCCTTGCAGCCGATGGGACAGGAAACGCAGGCCAGGCGGCGCTTTTTGACGATTTCATAGATATCCGGGGCGACCATGGGGAAAGCCTTGAGCATTCCCAGGTGCTGCCACTCCTTAAGATAGGGATAGTCCCGAATCCGGCGCCAAAGCGGCCTTACCAGTTCCCGGTACCGCCGGTCATCAGCCACGCCGACCCCCCGGCTGCCGTTGACAACGATTCCCTTGAGTTTTTTAGCTCCCAGGACCGCCCCCAAACCGCCCCGGCCCAGGGTGGCCACCCCGTCCACGCCGGCCATGGAAAAAAAAACCCGGTTCTCGCCGGCCGGTCCGATAGCCAGAACGCCCCCTTTGCCACCGGCCGCCCGGCGCAGAGCGCGGCAGGTTTCGGGAATAGTCCGCCCCCGGATCGCGGCGGCATCCCGCAGTTCGATGGTGTCGTCGTCGATATGCAAGTAGACCAGGCGATCACTGGCCCCGGTCAGGATGATATGATCAAAACCGGCGTTCTTGAGCCGGCAGCCGAAAGTGACTCCGCCGGCCCCGCACCAGCCGATGGTGCCGGGAGTGGGCAGCCTGGTAACAGCGTAGATCCTGGAAGAGGACGGCACGTCGGTCCCGACCAAGGGACCGGCACCGATAACAACGGCATTGTCCGGCGACAAGGCATCCCCGCCGGCAGGAATAAGATCGGCGGCCAAACGCAGGGTCAGCCCCAGCCCTCCGATAAAGTCGCGGGCCAGCTCCGGATCGAGTGCTTCCACCCGGGTGGTTCCGGCGGTTAAATCAACCAATAATATCCGCCTGGTGAAGCCTCCGGAGATATTCACGCCGCCGCCTCCTGACCGGTTCTAACCAGTGCCTCATATAAACAGGCCTCAGCGCATAAACCGCAGCGATCGCATTGGTCAAAAAAGGTGACGGCGGCTTCGGTTCCGTCTTCGGTTTCGTCCAGAAAAACCTTCAAAAAGGCCGCTTCCGGGTTAAACCGTCCGGTATACCGGCGGGAACAGGCCAGTTCACAACGACGGCAGCCGACGCACCGGTCCGGATAAAAGCTAATCTGGTAACGACTCATCTCAGGGCCGCCTAACAGGTGGCTTCCAACCGCCTCAAATGATGGGCCACTTCATTGTCCAGCTTAACGAAACGAAAACCCACCCGGTAGTAAGTCCTGTCAAAAAATTCTTTATAGGGTTTGCACCAGATAACCCGGGCCTTCATGATTAAAGGATTCATGAATCCAGGAGCGTACAGGTTGATCTGGTAATTTTCGTTGGACTTGAGCGTCTCGGTAATAAGCAATTGCAAACCGTTTTTGCTGAGGTTAACCAGCGAGGCCTGATTTTTGGCATTCTGAAAAAATTTCAGCATACCGGTTTTACGCAGGGTGATGCGAGTATTTTTAAGCTGGAAGCGCCTCGTTTGACGCATGTCCACCAGTGGGCTGGCCTTTGATTGCCTGGACTGTGGCTCTGCCTCGCAAGTCTTATAATACTCTGACATGATCTTGCCCCAGGTACTTTTTCCTGATTGATAATTTTCTAAAAGTCCCTACCTCGTCTTTCTGATTTTTTAAAAGACTATCAATTTTCAAACATCCTATTCAACCGGATTGGATTAATCAATAAAAAATGACAACATAAAAAAATGAATAATCTTTATTTTGGTCAATATTGATGGTTTCGTCTCGACCTCGTCATTCCGGCGAAAGCCGGAATCCAGAACTGTTTGATTTTACTGGATCCCGGCCTCCGCCAGGACAGGCCCCGGCCTCCGCCGGGGTGACGAAATGTGCGCCGGGGT
>JBKHHL010000136.1:0-6861 GCA_046539175.1 Desulfosudaceae bacterium | reverse complement strand
GGATTCCGGCATTCGCCGGAATGACGAGGTAGGGACTTTTTACGAAACCATCAAGAATGACGAAATCGTAATTTTTATAAAGCCGTCAGGAAAAAGGGGGTTATAATTTATTGATTTTCTTTCGGTGGCGGCGTTCTTTTTTGGACAGTCGCCGGCTGGGTCCCTTTTTTCTGGTGCCGACCCGGGAGGATGGTTCTTGTTCAGGCTCCTCCGCCCCGCTGTCGCCTGATTCCATCAGTACCGCCCGGGTCAATAGCTGTTCAAATTCAAGCGAACCCACCACCGCGGCTCCCTGTCGCTCGGCGAAGCGGCTGATGTCCCGGTCCGAACTGACCACCAGGGCGCGCTCCCTTTTCTGGGCGGCCATGTTTTTAATCAGGCTGTCAGCCGTCTGGCCGGGTGCCGAAAAAACAACCGAAACTCCGTTTGCCCGGTCTCGTCGCTGGTAATAGGCGGGCGCGGCCGCGCCGTCAAAAATAACGGTGATTTTATGGGGCTTGAGGCTTCGATAGGCCGACAGCATTTTCAGCAGAGCTTCCCGTCCCGACTGCATATCACGTCGATCCAGAATACTTAATTCCGCGGACTGACGAATGAGGTTATAACCGTCAATGATTATATGGAGGGACATGCCACGTCACGGGTCAGCGGCCAGGGCCGGGCTATATTTTTTCAAGCAGGGTCAGCACTCGATCCAGGTCGTCATCAGAGTAAAAGGCGATTTCAATTTTTCCTTTTTGGCCGCTTCGTTTTATCTGCACCTGCGTCCCGAAGCGCCGGGAAAAATTGTCGGCCAAATCATTATAATATTGTTCATCGCTCCTGGCCGTGGTTTTGCCGCGACTGGTCCGGGTCTGGCCGTCCTTTCCGCCGTTGTCGGTTATGAGCGCTTCGGTTTGTCTCACGGAAAGGCCTTTGGACAGGATGTTCTGCCAGGCGGCTTTTTGCTGCTGAGGCGTTCTGGCGCCGAGCAGGGCCCGGGCATGGCCCATGCTGAGGCGACCTTCCCGAATACTGTCCTTGATGTCGGCGGGCAGCTTGCGCAGCCGCAGAAAATTGGCAATGGCGGAGCGGCTTTTGCCGACGCTTTCCGCGACCTGTTCCTGGGAAAATCCGAAATCAGAGACCAGGGCGTGATAACCGTCAGCCTCTTCCAGGGGATTGAGGTTTTCCCGCTGGACGTTTTCCACAATGGAGAAGACCAGGTGCTGGCGATCGGTTATTTCCCGGACTATTACCGGCACCTGTTTCAATCCCGCCATTTTGGCCGCGCGTAATCGCCGTTCTCCGGCTACCAGCTCATAGCCGGTATCGATCCGGCGCACGACCATGGGCTGGATGACCCCCTCCTGCTTGATGGAAGCCGCCAGTTCAGCCAGTTCGTCTTCGGCAAAAAGATGACGTGCCTGGTAGCGGTTGGGAGCGATCATCTCTATTTCGCAAAAGAAATAGTCACTGCCGCGGCCATCGTCCTCGACGGGATCAATGTCCGGAAACAGGGCGTCCAGTCCGCGGCCCAGGGCCTGCTTCTTGCGGGGCCGGTCTTTGGGAGCGGTGTTTTTTCTGGTCATGGTCGTCACAATTGGGCCGTCATCTCTTCGGCCAGGGCGAGATAACTTTGGGCCCCGGACGAGGATGGCGCGTAATTGATAATCGGTAGTCCGTAGCTGGGCGCTTCACCCAGCCGGACGTTTCTGGGAATCTTTGTTTTAAAAATCAGATCGTCAAAATATTTTTCAGCGTCTTCCGAAACCTGGTAGGAGAGGTTGGTGCGCTGATCGAACATGGTTAAAAGAATGCCGGCAATTTTCAGAGCCGGGTTCCAGTGCTGCTTGATCCGCTTGACGGTCTGCAGCAGTTGGCCCAGTCCTTCCAGGGCGTAAAATTCACTTTGCAGAGGAATAAGCAGGCTGTCGGCCGCTGACATGGCGTTAATGGTCAGCAGGCTTAACGAAGGCGGGCAGTCCAGTATAATATACTCAAAGTGATCAAACGGGCCGTTCAGGCACTCTTTTAAAATTTTTTCCCGGCCGGCTTCTCCGAACATTTCAAATTCGAAGCCGGTCAACTCCACCCGCGAGGGGATAATTTTCAAGTTGTCCACGGTGGTGTTCACGATAACCCGGGCGAGATCCACCTCGCCGATGAGCGCGTGGTAAAGGGTTTTGTCCAGTTGGCCCTTGTTTACCCCGATACCGGTGGTGGCGTTGGCCTGGGGATCACAATCCACCAGCAGCGTCGACCTGTTCAGGGATGCCAGGGCGGCGGCCAGGTTAATGGCGGTGGTGGTTTTGCCCACCCCGCCTTTCTGGTTGGCTATGCAGATAGTTGTGGTCATGAGGGGTTAATATCACAAAAGATTTTTTTTGAAAAGATTATATGATAATTAATAGAAATAAAACAAGAAAGGCGGATAAATGCGATTTTCACATAAAAAGACAGTCACCTTAAAAACAATCGCCGGACTGTTTCTTCCCATCTTCGTTTTCTGCTGTCTGATGCAGCCGGTGGCCGGCTGGAGCCTGACCACTGCCGAAGAAAAAAAAATGGGCCAGGAATTTTTAAAATACGCCCGGAAGTCTTTTTCTTTTGTGGAGGATCCTTTTACCGTTCATTACCTCAATCAACTCGGGCATCGGCTGGCCGCGGTTTTTCCGGAAGAAGCCTTTGAATATAAGTTTTATATTATTGAAAACCCGGTTTATAACGCTTTCGCGGCGCCGGCCGGTCATGTTTTTATCAACAGCGGTCTGATCAGCGCCATGGACAGCGAAGAGGAGCTGGCCGGTATCCTGACGCATGAAATCGCGCATGTTTATTGCCGTCACATCGCCGAAAAAATTGACCAACAAAAAAAAATATCACTGGCTACCCTGGCCGGTATGGCGGCCGCTGTTTTTCTGGGAAGCCCGGCCCTGGCCATCGGCTCGGCCGCATCCGGTCAGGCGGCCAGCCTGGCGTACAGCCGTCAGGATGAGCGTCAGGCCGATCAGCTGGGCGTGAAATACCTGTGTCAGGCCGGGTACAGCGCCCGCGGGCTGCTGACCATTCTGGAGAAAATTCAATCCAGGAACTGGTTAAGCGTTTACGATATTCCCACCTACCTGTCTACCCATCCCGGCACCAACGAGCGGATCGCCTACCTGGATACCCTGCTGGCGACCCGGAATTTTGAACGCTGCCGGCAGAACCAACTACAGGAGAATTTTTCCTTTAATCTCGTCAAAACCAAACTGCTCGCCCTTTACGGCGACGCGGACATGGCCCTGAAGCAGTTTCAAGCCGATCTGGACAAAGACGAAAAAAACGTCCTGGCACATTACGGCTGCGGCCTGGTTTTGCATAGAAAAGCCCGGCATGCCGAGGCTGCTGATCACTTCCGGGCCGCCCTGGCCAACCATGACGGCCATCCGGAAATAAAAAAGGGCTTGGCCAAGGTCTGCCTGGCAAGGGGTGAATATCAAGAGGCCCGGGATATAATTTCGGCCATGCCCGCCACCGATTGGTATGATTACGAGAAGCAGCTGCTGCGGGCCAAAGCCAGCCTGGAAACCGGCCGGCTGTCGGAAAGTATTTCAATACTGGAGGATATCCTGGACAGGCGGCCGGATGATAACGAAGTTCTTTACGCCCTTGGTAACAGCCATGGCAAAAAAGGTAATGACAGCCGGGCCCACTATTATCTCGGCCTGTATTATAAAAATAAGGATAAACCGGAAACCGCTCTCTTTCACCTGGAGAAAACCCTGTCCCTGACCGATGATTCCGATCGAAAAGAGGATGTAAAAATTATTATCGAGGAATTGAAAAACAAAGATCAGAATCGGTCCTCGTCCGACCGTAAAACCTCGGAAGATCTGCGGAGGTCCGCCGCTACCGCCATCGGCGACGCGGATTATTACCTCCAGGACCGGTTTTGATCCGCGATTCTCGCGATTCTAATGATTACGGGGCCTCGGTTTTCATCCTGGCCAGGGCCTCGGCCGCGGACAGGCCGTTATGGACGATTTCACAGGCGGTCCGGACAAACAGCTCGGGATCGTCGTGCTGAAAGGCGTTGCGGCCGATGGACAGCCCCCCCGCGCCGGCCGTCATGGCTCCCTCAATCATGCGCATGGTTTCAGCGTCCGTCAGCCGGGATCCACCGGCGATGACCACCGGCACCGGACACCCCCGGACCACTTCGGCGAATGTCTCCGGGCTGCCGGTATAGGGGCACTTGACGATATCGGCCCCCAGCTCGCCGCCCACCCGGGCGGCGTGTTTGATGGTGGCGGTATCTTCTTTGACGTTTCGGCCGCGGGGGTACATCATGGCCAGCAGGGGCATGCCCCACCGCTGGCAGGATTTGGCGGTTTTGCCCAGAAATTCCAGCATGACCGACTCGGTGTCGGCCCCGACATTGATATGCAGGGAAACGGCATCGGCTCCCAGGGAGAGGGCCTCCTCCACGTCGCAAACGGCGATCTTGTTGTCCGGCTGGGGCGTCAGCGAGGTGGAAGCGGACAGGTGTATAATCAGGCCGATGTCGGTGTCTTCGCTGCGACTGGTAGAGGTGACCAGGCCCTTGTGAACCACGGCCGCGTTGGCGCCGCCCCGGACAATCATGTTGACGGTGGCGTCGATATCCTCCAGGCCCGGGATAGGCCCCATGGTTACCCCGTGATCCAGCGGCACGATAACGGACCGGCCGGATTGGCGGTTGAAAATCCGTTTCAGACGGATGGTTTTGCCGACTCCCATGATGCCGGGTCCTCCTCCTGGTAACCACCGTTGCTAACCCGGATATTTCATAAAATTTTTTGATAAATGATGTTTTATGCCAGTATCCCAAAACGTTGTGATATTTTCTGCCTTGCTTCTCAATTAAAAATTGTCATTAGAGTTTGGCGGAATAAAGGCAATTTTATATCAAAAAATTTCACCCTTCGGGCTAACCGTTTTGTTCATCCTTCAAGACCCGCCGCAACACCTTGCCCACGGCCGAGGTGGGCAGGGTGTCCCGGAACTCGATGGTGCGGGGACGCTTGTAGCCGGCCAGACGCTCTTTGCAGAATTCGAGGATTTCCTCTTCGGTCGCTTCCACTTCTTCCCGCAACTGGACATAGGCCTTGACTTCTTCGCCGCTTTTGGGATTGGGGATACCGATAACCGCGGCCTGGGCCACCTTGGGATGCTGGAAGAGAACCTCCTCCACCTCCCGGGGGTAGCAATTGAAGCCGCCGACCAGGATAAGATCCTTTTTGCGGTCGGTAATCAGGATATAGCCGTTTTCATCGATATGGCCGATGTCTCCGGACAGAAAAAACCGCCGGCCCCCGATTTCGCGGAAAACCTCCTGGTTGGCCTCGGGTTTGCGCCAGTATCCCTGCATGACCTGGGGGCCGGAGATGGCGATTTCACCGTCTTCGCCCCGGGGCAGCTCGGTCGTGCCGGTGTCGGAGTCGACGATTTTAATGTCGGTGTTGGGGATGGGAAAACCCACTGAACCGAACTTGCGCTGCTCCTTGTTGCTGGGATTGCCGGCCACCACCGGCGCGGTTTCGCTGAGGCCGTAACCTTCAAAAATAACCGAACCGGTTTTGGCCTCGAAATTGGTGGCCAGTTCCACCGGCAGGGGCGCTCCGCCGGAGGCACAGCAGATCAGGGAGCTGAGGTCATATTTGTCCAGCAGGGGATGGGTTTCAAAGGCGCTGAAGATGGTCGGCACGCCCACCAGGATGGTGGGCTTGTATTTCTGGATCAGTTCCAGGACCTCCGTGAAGGGGGGATTGCCCGCCCTGGGATCCGGCACGCAGATGAGACGGCTGCCGCTGGCGCAGGAGGTCAGCAGGCACATGGTCATGCCGAAGCTGTGATACCAGGGCAGCACACCGATATAACAATGGAAACCGCCTCTGCGGATTTTTTCCGGGGGCGCGCCAGGTTCCTGTTCCAGCACCACCCATTCATCCATGGCCTTGACGTCAAAGACGAAGTTGGAGTGCGTCAGGGCGGCTCCCTTGGGAAGGCCGGTGGTGCCGCCGGTATAAATGATCAGGGCCAGGTCCTCGGCGGGATTGATCTCTACCGCCGGCGGTTCCGGCGGATAATCGCGCAGAATGTCGTCATACATGACATGGCCGGGCTGGTGGGATTCCGCCTTGGGAATCTTGTTGAGCAGGCTGCCCAGCACCCGCTTGACGGTGGGCAGGTAGGCCTTGACGTTGCAGATAACCACCGTTTCCACCTCGGTTTCCTGAATGGCCTGGACCGTGGCCGGATAAAACTGGGGATGGTCCATGGTAAAGACCATTCTGGCCCCGGAATCCTTGAGTTGGTAATTGAGCTCGGAAGGGGTATACATGGGATTGCAGGTCACCGTAATGGCGCCGGCCTTGAGAATGCCGAAGTAAATTTCCGGATAATGGGGCAGGTTGGGCAGAAAAATGGCTACCCGGTCCCCCTTGTTTATGCCGCTGGCAGCCAGGAAATTGGCTATCCGGTCGGCCGCGTCCTTGACCTGGGCAAAGGTGCGGGTACCACCGTTGAAAATTGTATATACCTTGTCCGGGTAATCCGCGGCGGCATCATCCAGAAAGTTAAACAGGGGATGTTCATAATCCGAGATTTCACGGGCGACTCCTTCAGGCCAGTAAGGCGTGGGCCAAGGTTGAACGCTCATGTCTGACTCCTTTTTGATTGGGGTTGAAGAGATCAGTAGCTGAAGCGACTACTTCTTGTTCTGATGATTTTATTCCCATAAACAGTGTTTAGCAAGTCTTATTGTGAGCTTATTGCAATTCCGGAGGTTGGACATTTCCCAAAGCCGTGTGGTATAACATGTTGCCAACCCGGCGCGTCAAATCCAGGTCAAGGCGG
>JBKHHL010000135.1:0-6865 GCA_046539175.1 Desulfosudaceae bacterium | reverse complement strand
ATAAGTCGGGATTTACCATATTTCGTCACCCCGGCGCCAATCTCGTCACCCCGGCGGAAGCCGGGGCCTGTCCTGGCGGAGGCCGGGATCCGGTAAAATCAATTTTGTCTGGATTCCGGCTTTCGCCGGAATGACGAGAGGTAAGTACTTTTTACGAAAACATCAATTAATGATGGTCTCGTAAAAAGTCCATTTTGGGATGGCAAAGTAAAAAGTTCGAGATCAAGGCGCAGTGTTTTTCGAGGAATGCAGCGTACTTAGCAGTACGTGAAATTCCGAGAAAAACGCTGCAACGCAGATATCGGACTTTTTACGAAGCCATCAATTAATCAATTTTACTTAAAAAAATATCATGACCTGCCCGGTTTGTTTCGGTCCGTACCATTATTTTTTTCAATCAACAGCGCGGCCAGGTCCAGATATGGTTCCGCCCCGGACGACAGCACGTCACGCAAGATGACCGGATCAGTCCCGGCATCCGATTCCGAGGAAAAAGGCACCGTAATGTCCAGCATTACCGATTGGAGCCCGGCCAGGACGTCAGCCGGGATATTCTCCTGAATCTCCTCTTCTTTCTGGCACCCGGTAAAAACCAGGCCCGCGATCTTAATCCCGGTATTCAACTGACGGCGTATCCGCCGGATTTCCGCCAAGAGCTGGCTCAGGGGAGGAATCGATTCGGCCCGACAGGAAACGGGAAGAACCAGCCAATCAGAGGCGACAATGGCGGCGGTGGTTAAAAAATCCAGGGAGGAAGGGGTGTCGATTATGACATATTCCAGTTCCGCGGGTAGATGCTGAAAGATCCGACGCAGGGCCTCTTCCCGATCAGCAGTGTCAGCCAGGCCGGATTCCGCCCGGGTCAGACCCATGCCGGCGGGCATAAGCTCCAGGTAATTATTGAGACTGTCATAAGCCGTGCCGTGGATGGATTCAGCAGGGTCAAACCCTTCCAATAAAAGCCGGTCCAGGCCCTGATCCTGAACGGACCCACTGCCGCTTAGCCGGGCAGTGGCCGTTCCCCGCGGATCACTGTCCACCAACAGCGTTTTTTTTTCGCACAAAGCCAGGGCAGCCGCCACATTCACGGCCATAGCGGTCTTGCCCGCCTCCTGTTGCTGATTCACGATACCGATTACCGTTGTCATTATTTCCCCTCGTCTGTTTCGGCGTTGCCGGCGAATCAACACCATCAAAAATTATCCGCCTGCCCGGCCGTTCCCCGGCAACCTTTTATCTTTTTACGAATATACCTGACCCGGGCCAAAAGTCAACCTGAGGGGGCCGGCTCCGTCCCGGAGGCCTGTCCGGGATAAGCCTTACCCCAGAGTCAGACGGCTGGTGTGCCTCTTCTTAAAAACGTTTATTTATAACGGGTTGCCCCTTGACACCAATCCCGTGATTGGTTATACCTTAATAAATTCGATTATACTCAAAAAAGGATTGATACCCCAGGTGAAAAAAGTTCTAATCGTTGATGACGACTCGGTCTCCCGGGGCCTGCTCTCGAGGGTTATGAAGCCCTACGCCGAGGACTTCGAGATTCTTACCGCCCAGAACGGTGAAGAAGCTGCCAACATGATGACCGAGCAGAAGATTGACCTGATCATCAGCGATATGGAAATGCCCGTCATGAACGGGCTGCAACTGCTGCAATATATCGACAAAAATTACCCCGGCACGCCCGTATTCATCATGACCGCTTTCGGCTCCGAGGAAACCAGAAAAAAAGTTTACTCCCTGGGAGCTTTCAAGTATTTTGAAAAACCGCTTAACATGGACGTCCTGACCGATGCCATCTATGAACAGCTTAATGCCGGGGCCGAAGGCCAGATAACCGGCATCAGCCTGGCCTCTTTCCTGCAGCTGATAGACATGGAAAAAAAGACCTGCACCATCAAGGTATCTTCCGGCGATAAAGCCGGCAGTCTGTATTTCCGTGAAGGCGTCATGATCGACGCCGGCACCGATGACTTGCAAGGTCTGGAAGCTGCTTATGAACTCCTCACCTGGGATAAAATTCAGATTTCCGTGGAAGGGATCTGCCGTAAGCGGCAAAAAAAGATCAAGCAACCGCTTATGAATATCCTCATGGAAGGTCTGAAAATAAAGGACGAAAAAGAGTCCAAGAAAAAAGTAAACAAGCCCGCCCTGCGCCCTTTGACCGATTTTTCATCCCGGAAGGATAAACGCCAGTTGAAATAACCCCCCCAACCTTGATGGCTTCGTAAAAAGTCTTTACCTCGTCATTCCGGATCTTCTTCCGGGGTGTTCTCATACATGGTCCGCAGAGCGCGGGAGGTCTCCCGCAGGGCCTGCTCACAGAAATCCCTGCCAAAATACCCCAGGATGTCATTCAGAAAAGCGGTCGGCCCCTCACCCGAGTCGGAGGATTCGGGGAAAAAAGCCTGGTGGCACTCCCGGCCGGCCGCGGCAAACACCTTCAGGACTTCCCTGGTATGAGGATTGTTCCCGACCAGATCGGCGTAAAGATCAATATCCTGCGCAAACATACGCCCGACCAGGTCAATATTGAACCGGAAAATAGGAGTGGCGAAGGTAAAGGCCTCTTCCGGTTTGATGTCCAGTTTCTGAAGGGTCCGGGCAAAGGACAGGGTCAGAAAATGCGTCAGGCTCTGGGTCACGGCCATCTTCTTATCATGCTCGGCCGGGTCCATGCTGGTCACCACGGCCCCGTCCCGGACGAACATCGACTCCAGCCATGCCCCCCAGCCATGCCTGTCGCGGGCCGGGCAGAGAATGACGTTCTGGCCCGCCAGAAAAGGGGTATTGGGCGCGAACATGGGATGGGTGCCTATCACATCAGCGGCGGCAGCGCCGGCCATTTTTTCCACTATGGCCTTTTTCTGAGAACAAAAATCCAGCAGCAGCTGTTCCGGACTCATGGCCGGACCTATCTCCGCGGCGATTCGCAGAGCCGGCTCCACCGGCGTGCTTAAAGCTACCACCTGGCATTGTTCCACCAGGTCCAGGTATTTCAACTCCGTGGTTCGGCCGGCGATCAATACCCGGTGGCCGGCGGCCGTGAAATATTTCTCAAACCAGCGCCCCATGCCGCCGGTGCCCCCGGCAATGCCGATATTTACTTGCTGTGTCATATATTAAATCCGTGAAATAACCGTCAGGATATGGCTTTTTGCCGAAGCCAGTGGTCGGCCAACACCAGCCACAGCATGGCCTCACAAACCACGTTGACCCGGGGAATAGCGGCAATGTCGTGACGCCCGCGAGTGGCCACGGTAGCCGGACTGCCGTCCAGGTTAAGGGTTGCCTTTTCGATGGCTATGGAAGGGATGGGCTTGACCGCCACCCGGACCACGATATCATCACCATTGGATATGCCGGCCAGCACTCCGCCGGCATGGTTGGTGGCGAACCCCTCCGGCGTAATGGCGTCATTGTTTTCCGAACCGAGACGACCGGCGGCCTCGAAACCGTCCCCGATAGCGACTCCCTTGACCGCGCCGATGCTCATCATGGCCCCGGCGATATCGGCGTCCAGCTTGTCAAAAACCGGTTCGCCCAGTCCGGGAGGCACGCCAGCGGCGCGAACCTCGACCACGCCGCCCAGGGAATCGCCCTGTTTTTTTACTTCCGCCACCCGCTCGGCCATCTTCCGGGACGCTTCCGGATCGGCGCATCCCAGCGGATCGGCGGCAGCGGCAGCCGGATCACTTGATCCGGCCCGGATACCGCCCAGTTCCAAGGTGCAGGCGTTCACCGTTACCCCCAGAGGCAGCAATAATTCCCGGGCCACGGCGCCACCGGCCACACGGGCCAGGGTTTCCCGGGCTGAAGCCCGACCTCCGCCCCGCCAGTCCCGGACACCGTACTTGACGGTATAAGTAAAATCTCCGTGGCCGGGGCGGAACAGATTGGCGTATGGTTCATAAGCGGAAGAATCCGCGTCCCGGTTTTCCGCCATGATATGAATGGGGGTGCCGGTGGTGACACCCTCAAACACCCCGGACATGATCCGGGCCCGGTCTTTTTCTTTCCGGGTCGTACCGCCCGGCCCCCGGCCCGGTCGGCGGCGATCGAGCATTTCCTGTATCCTGGAGTCGTCTATGGGAAGACCGGGCGGACAGCCGTCCACTATCACCCCGAGACCTTCTCCATGGGACTCGCCCCAGGTAGTAATTCTAAACATCCGGCCCAGCGTGTTGCCTGCCATTATTTTTCCCCCTCCGAATCTGTTAACGCCCTGACCCGCGCGCAAACCTCATCCACCGACAAATCATCGGTTTCCAAGGACTCGTCCATGGCCGCCCGGTAAAGCGGCTCCCGGGAGGCCAATGTCTCCTTTATTTCTTCGGCCAGGGGCAGCCCGGTCAGCCCCGGCCGCATAGCGACCGAGACCGGATCGGAGGTCATGCGCCGGTAAATGGTCTCCCAGGAAGTTCGCAGCCAGATTACCCGGCCGGTCTCTTTCATCAAGCGGACATTATCCGATTCCAGGACGACCCCGCCCCCGGTGGCGACCACCCGGCCCGTCTTTCGCGCCAGATCTCTTAATATCTCCGATTCCAGGCGGCGAAACGAATTCCAGCCATGCAAAAGCACGTACTCGGAAACATCCAGGCCGCTGCGTTCCACGAAAAGCTCATCGGTATCGACAAAAAACAGGCCGGTCGATTCCGCCATTCCGCGACCAACGCTGGTTTTGCCGGTACAACGATAGCCGATCAGGTAAACATTACCATTATTCATATAAGCTCTCAAATACCTCCCAGAAACCGGGGAATGACTTGGCCACGCACTGTTCCTCCGCGATTCTGACTCCCGGGGTAACCAGCCCCGCCACCGCGAAACTCATGGCGATACGGTGGTCGTCATGGGGATCAATATCCGCTCCGGCAGGCCGGCCGCCGATAATGGTCAAGCCGGTATTATCGCCGACCGCCGTGATCCCCATACTTGAAAGAGAGCTGGCCGTTACTGCCAGGCGATCGCTCTCCTTGTCTTTTAAATGGGCCACATTACGGATAATGGTGGCCCCCCGGGCGTAAGCCGCCACCACTGCCAGGGTCGGCACCATGTCGGGCATATCCGACATGTCCACCTCCACCGAAACCAGCGGCCCGCCGGTCACGGCGATGCCGTCTGCTTCCGAAGAAACACGGCAGCCCATGGCTTCCAGCACCTCCACAAAGCGCGCGTCTCCCTGCCGCGACCGGGAATCTATTCCGAGCACCTTCACCGTGGCGCCGGTAATGGCCGCGGCCGCCCAGAAATATCCGGCCTGGGAGGCGTCCGGCTCGACCCGGTAGCTGCCGGGCCGGTACAACTGGCCGCCGGCAACGACAAATCGACGATAACCTTCCCGGGTGACCGCCACTCCGAAATTGTTCATGATATCAACGGTCATGTCAATATATGGTTTGGAAACCGGACCGGCCGTCACTTTAATATCCAGGCCCTGGTCCAGGTAAGGCGCCATCAGCAGCAGGGCTGACAAAAACTGGCTGCTGAGATCGCATTTCAAATCAACCCGCCCGCCGCGACTTTTGCTGCCGTTGATCAGAACCGGGGGACAGCCGGTGTTTCCGGTACTGCGAGCCTCACAGCCCAGCTGATTCAAAGCTGCCAGCAGATCGGCCAGGGGACGCCGGCACATCCGCTCATTGCCGGTAAGAGTATATGTCCCTTTTCCCAGGGCGGCCAGCCCGGCCAGCAGCCTCATGGAGGTGCCGGAATTGCCCAGATAAATGGGTTCTTCAGGGCGGGCCAGCTCTCCTCCCCGACCGTAAACCAGGGTTTTACCATTCTGATCCGCCAGTTTCACCCCCATTTGGGACAGGGCCTGGCGGGTAAACCGGGTATCTTCACTATCCAGGCAATTGTCCAGTTCACAGCTGCCATCGGCCAGGGCGGCCGCGATCAGGGTGCGATGGGTATAGCTTTTCGAGCCCGGCACGGACACCGACCGGTCTTTGATCGGGCCCGGCTTGATTTCGATCATATTATTAATGTCCTGTTACCTGTTTTTGGAATCATCGGCTACCAATTCATTCAGAAGCACCCGGCGCATAACCGGCAGGGGCGCCCTGGCGCCGGTCCAGAGCTCAAACTGGCAGGCGCCCTGATACACGAACATGGTTGCTCCGTCCACTATCCGGCACCCGGCCTCCCGGGCCATTTTCAAAAGACTGGTCTCAAGGGGATTATAAACAATATCCATGACGGTCATGCCCCGTTTCAGGCATGTCCCGGAAACCGGAGAAACTTTTTCCCCGGGGGTCATGCCGACCGAGGTCGTATTGATCAATATCTCAATGCCGCCATCGGCGGCCAGGGATTCGGCTTCGGTCATAGACATTGCCCGGCCTCCGAATTCTCCGGCCAGTTGTTCGCCCCTGGAGACGGTCCGGTTGGCGATCAGCAGACGACCGCCTTCGGCCACTATACCATAGGCTACCGCCCGGGCCGCTCCGCCTGCGCCCAGCAACAACACCTGCTTGCCGCTGATTTCCGTTTTCTCGCTCAAAGCACGGGCGGCGCCCTGCCAATCCGTGTTAACGCCCCGCAGATTGCCGTTCCGGTTAACCACGGTATTAACCGCTCCGATCTTCCGGGCAGTCCCGTCAACCTCGTCCAGGTGCTCCATGATAGAGGCCTTGTGTGGGATGGTAACGCTGGCGCCGCTGATACCAAGCGTCCTGACGGCCCTCATGGCGGCGCCGATATCGGTTACGGCCAGGGCCACGTAAACCCCGTTAACCCGCATTTCCGCGAAAGCGGCATTATGCATGACCGGACTCTTGCTGTGCGCCACCGGCTGGCCAAGAACGCAGAATAAATCAGTATTGGCATCCACCCGCATGGGGTTATCTCCTCTTGTTAA
>JBKHHL010000134.1:0-6924 GCA_046539175.1 Desulfosudaceae bacterium | reverse complement strand
TTCCGGCGAAAGCCGGAATCCAGAAACGTCATTCCGGCGAAAGCCGGAATCCAGATAAAATTGATGTTACTGGCCCCCGGCCTCCGCCGGGGTGACGAAATATGGGCCGGGGTGACGAAATATGGGCCGGGGTGACGTTTAATCTCGACTTTTTACGAAAACATCAGCAGAGGTACGTCTGAAAAATGCCGCCTGTATTTAAAAAAGTAACTTTGATTCATCTGGTCATATTGGCGCTGCTGACCGCGGCTGTTTTCGCCAACACCCTGGCCAACGACTTTGTCTGGGACGACAACTTTCTGATCGTCAAAAATTATTCCCTCAGAGACGTCCAGAACATCCCGCTGTTTTTTACCGGTCATTACTACGGGGATAATCTGCCTCCCTCCACGGCGCATAAAGGTTACCGGCCCATAATAACGAGCAGCTTTGCCCTGGATTACCTGCTCTGGGGGCTCAATCCCCGGGGATATCATTTAACCAACCTGCTGCTGCACGTCATTAATGTGCTGCTGGTGTATTGGCTGGTGTCAATCCTTGCCGCTTCTTATTTCAGCAGCAGGTCGGCGGATGGTTCCGCCCGGAACGGTTTCCGGAGCCTGGCTTTTATCACGGCCCTTTTTTTCGCGGTTCATCCCATTCACACCGAATCGGTCAGCTATATTAAAAACAGGTCTGATCTTTTCGCTTTTCTGTTTGTCCTTTTAGCGTTGCTGTTTTTTTACTTATGGCTGAGCCGCCATCAAAGTCGGCGGCGGATAATATTTTATGTCATGTCCCTGCTATGCTTTGTTCTGGCGCTGGGAGCAAAGGCCATAGCCTTGTCCCTGCCGCTGGTTCTGCTTCTCTATCTTATCTGTTTTTCCAGGGACCGCTCCATCGGGAAAAAGATCCTGGCCACCCTGCCGTTTCTGGGTTTGATACCGCTTTATCTCTGGTTCCGGGAGGCGGTTTTACCGACGGCCGATCCCGGCCGGATTCCCTTTGACCTGACTATCTGGTCCCATCTCGGGGCGATTCTTAAAACCCTGGGCTGGTATCTGAAGATGCTGCTGGCGCCCGTCAACCTGAATGCCGATCATGTTTTCCTGCCGCCCTCATCCTTTCTGGAAGCAGGCGTGCTCTGGTCCATCGCCGCCCTGCTGATAACAGGCCTGGCTTTGCTGATAGCCATGAAACATTCCCGGCTGGTTTTTTTCGGACTGGGCTGGATCATGATCAGCCTGATTCCGGTCTCAAATATTGTTTATCTTTATTCCCGGCCCGTCGCGGAGCAACGTCTTTATATACCTTCTCTGGGCTTCTGCCTCCTGCTGGCCCTTGGTATTCAGCGGCTGTTTTTAATTAAAAACCGTTATTTCAGAATAAAAGAGGTGCCCTGGATTCCGTACGCGGCCATTTTAATTATCGGACTCTTTTATTCGGTTACCACTGTCCAGCGCAATTTTGTCTGGCATGACTGGTTGACGCTTTTTTCAGACAGTGTGGCCGCTTCCCCCGGCTCCGCCCGGGTGCGCAATAATTTCGGCCTGGCCCTGGCTGAAAAAGGTCTTTACGAACAAGCCCGGCGGCAGTTTGAAGCGGCCCTTCAGCTCTGTCCCGATTTCACGGAAGCCCGCAACAACCTGGGCACCGCCTGCCTTGATCAGGGGAAGGTTGACGAAGCCATCACCCATTTTCAGGCCAGCCTCGGTCTTGATCCGGAATATGCCATGGCTCACAAGAACCTGGGGGTGGCCTGGCGGGAAAAGGGGGACGTGGACAAGGCCCTGTTTCATTTTCGGACAGCCCTGCGCCTGCGACCCGCTTTTCCGGCGGCCCATTTCCACCTGGGCCTGGCCCTGCTTGATAAAAAGGATTATGACAGAGCCCGCCATCATTTCAGGCGGGCCCTGGAGATAGACCCGGATTACGCGCCGGCTGCCGAACAACTGCGCTTTTACCGCCCATCGCGCTAATCCCCCTGTGGCAAGGGCCGGTTTCACCGCCGCTCCGGCCGGTGTTATCGGAAGATATCCGGTCTGGCCTGCCGGAGCGCTTTTTTACCTTCCTGCAGGGCATAGGCCGCCAGCGTCAGGTTGGCGTTTTTGAGGATCTCCCCGCTGAAATTGATGAGATACCAGGGTCGGAAATAAACTTTTCTCCGGGCCCATTGGCTGATTTTCCGGATTTGCGAGACATCCCTGAGCCAGGGCAGTTTAATCCAGGGAGTGATTTCGCTTGACAGGGACCAGTCACCGGCCAGGGTCTGGTTGGCCCGGGCTTCTTCATAGACCGGTGTGCCCGGATAGGGAATCAGCCAGCCGATATTGGCCGTGGTCGGTTTCAGTTTAACAATCAGGTCGACCGTCTCCTCCAGGGTTTCCCTGGTTTCGCCGGGGAATCCCAGGATCCAGCCGGTATTCAGCTTCAACCCGGACTTCATTACCAGCCGGGCGGCCCGGAAGTTGCCGGCCGTGGTTGTCCTTTTGTCCATCCGGTCCAGAATGGATTGCGATCCGGATTCCATGCCCATGGAAACCAGGCGGGCGCCGGCCCGCCCGGCTTTTTGCAGCAGCCGTTCGGTGACGGCGTCGGTCCGGGTTTTAAACCTGAAAGAGATGTCGAGTTTTTCTTTGATAATGAGCTCAAAGATGGCCATGGCCCGGTCCGGATCATGGGTGAAATTGGCATCCGCGATATCAAAAGTTCTGATTCCTTCATCATAACGGGTGACCAGCTCATCCAGGACGTTTTCCGGTGACCGGGCCCGGAACCGGGCGGGGATATTGCTGCAGAAGCGGCAATGAAAGGGGCAGCCCCGGCTGGTCAGGACGGTTTCCATGGGACGTTGTTTCTCCAGGATCATGAAATAGCGATGGTTGTCATAGGCCGCGGCGAGAAGGTGTCTGGCCGGCGCTTCCAGGCGGTCGATATCCCGGATCGCCCGGGATGGGGGATTGCTCCGGATCTGGCCTGCCCGGCGATAAGTCAGGCCCGGCACCGTCGCCAGCGATTTCTTTTCATTTAAGGCCTCGCAAAGAGCGATAATGCTTTGTTCGCATTCCCCGCGCAGGACCAGATCGGCCGCCTTGAATTCTTCCAGCACGATTTCGGGCAGGGCGTTGGCATGCGGTCCGCCCAGCACCATGAAGACCCCGGGACGCGCGGCGCGGATAGCCTTTGACAGGTGAAAAACGTCCCGGTAAATTTCAGACAGCAGGGAAATACCGACCAGATCAGGAGCGAGGCTTTTTATTCGTTCTGCCACGGCCGCGTCGTTCCAGCCCAGGGCGTTGGCGTCGATAATATCGACGCTGTAGCCGGATTCCTGGAGAGCCGCGGCCAGGTACATTAAATTGAGCGGAGCGAAACATTTCTGTTGAATCTCACGAGGGTTCCGGGAACGGGGGTTTACCAGTACTATTTTCATGATTTGTTTTTATTCCGTCCGAGTCAGTTCCTTCTTTAATGAAAAAAGCCGGTAAAACGATCGCATGAACAACAGACCCGCCAATACCGGCAGGACATGTTCCACCAGGCTGATGAGGATACTTCCGCTGAGCAGGGCGGCCGGTGGACCGTGGGCGGCAAAGAAAAAAATTATGGCCGCTTCCCGGGTGCCCAAGCCGAGTATGGTTATGGGCAGGTTGGTTATGATCATGATGAGGGGCACGGTCATCATCAGCGTGGCCGGGGGAATGGCTACGCCCGCGGCTTTCAGCAGAATAAAGGTATTTAAGAACTCCGAGGCCTGGTACAGCACTGACCAGGCCAGCAAAATAAGTTTTTCGGAAAAAGAGATGGTTTGAAAGGCACTGGCCAGATTATCCGTCACCCCGGCCAGGCCCGGATGTATCCTTTTGACAAGACGGACCAGGAAGCCCGGCAACTGTTTTGAAAAGAGCAGCGGGGCCATTAACAGAAACAGTAGCACGGGAATGAGCCGGGGCAGGGGGGTGTCCGTGAGTATTAGTCCGATCAGAGCGACGCAGATAACCACGAACAGGTTCAGGATTTTGTCAAGCGCCAGGGAACTGACGGACCTGGTAAAGGAAAGATGCCCGCGTCGGCTCAGGTATACGGCCTTTAACAGTTCCGAGGACTTCATGGGAAAGACAATTTTAAACGGGATACAGCCCGTCCGGATTGACAGAACTTCATAAAAGGGCAACCGGCAGCCCAGGGCGCTTAAAATCCGCCGCCATTTCAGAGCCCCGGCGAAAATGTTGATCAGCAAGGAAATAATCACGGCCAACACCAGCAGATGAAGCCGGCTTTTTTTCAGGGAGGCCAGGATGGCCGTCCCGTCAACCTGATATATCAGCAGGCTGAGCAGGACGGTTGAAAGACCGAAGGGAATCAGGAAGCGTATTAATGTCTGCCGGCGGTTTTTCATTCAGGATACCAGTAATCTGATTTGATCGACCAGGGTCCGTGGATTCGGGGCAAAGGACAGGTTGAGGTCAACCCTGCCCGCGCACCAGCACTCATGGCAGGCCACCGGGGTAAGATTGCCAAAGGCCCGCTCCAGAGGAACCGACAGGCAATTCCCGGGGGTAAAAGGAAACGGTTCCCGGCTGCAGTAGCGAACTTCCCCGTCCGGCTCAATCCGGCAGCTGATCCAGCCGCTGGCGCAACTCATGATTTTCGGGCGCGGCCAGTGGTAAAGGTGCCTTAAACCGGCCAGGGAATTGGCGATGGCCTGTTCTCCTTTTTTCTTTTTGCTGATCAGGCGCGCCATGGCCGCCCGACAGGCTTCTTGTTCCGGGACCAGCTGGTTTTGTCTCGATCCGCCCAGCCGCCAGGGCGTGGCCGGCTGGAAAAGAACCCGTTCCCGGCCCTGAGCGGCCTTGTCCAGCAGATAATCCACGGCCTCCAGGTTCAGCCGGGTCAGCACGGTGGCAAAAGTGATCTTAATCCCGGCAGATCGCGCCGCCTCAGCAGCCGCCTGCACTTCCCGGAAGGAGCCTTTTCCGCGGATGGCGTCATGGATCTCTTCGGGTCCTTCCAGGCTGAGATTCATCCTGTCCAGGCCGCGCAACTCCTCAATCCGGGCGGGTACCAGGGCGCCGTTGGAGTTGACTTTCGTTTCCAGGCCCCGCTGGTGAGCATGCTCGATGATTGAGCCCAGGTCCCGGCGCAGGAGGGGTTCGCCCCCGGTAAAGGAGATACTCCAGGTCCCCATTTCAGCCAGATGGTCGATAATCCCCAGCGCCTGCCGGGTGGAAGCTTCCGGACGAGGTTGTCGCGGCAGGTCGCAGTAAGAGCATTGCCGGTTGCATCGGTCGGTGATGGCCCAGCCCACCACCAGCGGCGCCTTTTTTTTGAAAAAGCGGGCCCGCCCCACGGCAGCAGTGATTTTCAGCAGTTTTAAAAGTTTCATCGCCCGGCCCGTCGCCCCGGTCCGTCACCCGGCGCTGTCCGGCCGGATGTCAGCCATTTTCTTTTAATAACCCGTTTTATCCGCAGGGGATAATATTTAAAATAGATGACGTAGCGGTAATCCCGGCCTTTTACGGCTGCCAGTAACTGGCCGGCAATTACCAGCGGAGATGGGATGAACCGGAACAGCTCGTAACGCCGCCGGGCTGTCAGCCACCGGACCAGGGGGGCCGGAATAAGCGGCAGCAGTTTGAAGAACCTGGAAAAAGTATCCCTGGCCCGGCGCAGTTGCCGGTCTTTGATAAAAGCGTCATGAAAAAAATTGGTTATCCGTCCCTTGTCAATGTCGTCCAGGTCAGCCTGGTCGAGGATGTTTTTTCGGCGGGCGGATTCGATAATGGGCAGATTCGGGAAATAGGTCAGGTTGTGGCATTTGACGCGGTTGAGCCGTCGCAGCCGGCTGTAGAAGAGCGCTCCCTCGATATGGTCCTGTTCGGTTTCCCCGGGCAGTCCGAACATGTGATCGATATCATACCGCAGCCGGTAGGAGTCACACAGCCGGAAAGCGGCCCGGGCCTGCTGGTTGGTCTCGTTGCGGTGCAGGACGGTCTTTCTGATCGTCTCATTCAGGGTTTGCAGGCCGAATTCGATGCAGTAGCAGCCGCTCTCCTTGAGAAGCCGGCAGACCTCTTCATCCAGATTGTTGATTTTGCCGAAGCAGCGGAACGGTACCCCGATCTCTTTGACATACCGGGCCAGCAATTGTTTCAGCCATCGTTTATCGGTAAAAAACAGGGCGTCATTGAACATGACCTCTTTAAATCCGTACCTGTTTTTCATGATAACCAATTCCTTCATAACCGCTTCAACTTCCCGGCGGCGAAAATACCGGTTCCGGTAAAGCCGGTTCAGGTAACTTTCGCAGCAGTAGCTGCAGTTGAAGACGCAGCCCAGGCTGGTCAGGATGACGTAATCATCCCGGAAATTGACGTCCTTTTCAAACAGGGCCTTGTCCGGCAGGGGCAGGCTGTCGAAGTCAGAAAAGGGCGGCCGGGGAGGATTATGGTTGACGCGGCCGTCTTTTTTAAACCACAGGTTGGCGATATCCTCCACGGATCCGTTGTTTTCCAGCGCTCCGGCCAGTTCGGGCAGGGCCTCGAAACCTTCGCCTTCCACCACGAAATCGGCAAAATCGTTTTCAATGATGGAGCGGGGGGCCAGAGTGGCGTGAATGCCGCCGAAGACGGTGGGCGTGTCTTCAATTTGCCTGATTTCGGCGGCGATCCGGCCGGCCCAGGCATAGGTTCCGGAATAGACCGTCAGGGCGATCAGGTCCGGCGAGGACTCAAGAACTTGGCTGATGATCTGTTGACGCAGGTTGAACAGTTTTTCCAGGAAACGGATATGAAAAACATTATCCTCCGGTCCGAACAGGCCGGGATCATAGGCCAGGGCCGTGCGGTGTCCTGCCTGTTTGAGCAGGCTGGATAAGTACTCTATCCCCAGATGTTCTCGGCCCAGATGAACGAAAGTGATTTTCATGGATCGTAAACCATATAG